>NZ_JACBXC010000161.1 GCF_013870535.1 Streptomyces phytophilus
CCGCCCGAGGGCGCCGACCCCCAGGTCGGCGGGACCGCCGCCGCGCTCGTGGACTCCAAGGACTCGATCTCCGACCGGCTGCCGATCGCCGTCGCGCTCGTCGTGTTCACCACCTTCCTGCTGCTCTTCCTCTTCACCGGCAGCGTGGTGCAGCCGCTGCGCGCGCTGGTGCTCAACCTCGTCAGCCTGGGGGCGACCCTGGGCGTGATGACGTGGATGTTCCAGGACGGCAACCTCTCCTCGGTCTTCGGCTTCACCGCCCAGCCGATGGAGGTGTCCATGACGATGCTGATGTTCTGCATCGCCTTCGGCCTGTCCATGGACTACGAGGTGTTCGTCACCAGCCGGATCAAGGAACTGCACGACCAGGGCGCGGACACCGGGACCGCGGTGGCCGACGGCCTCGCGCACACGGGACGTATCGTCAGCGCCGCGGCCTGCCTGCTCGCGGTCAGCTTCTTCGCCTTCGGCACCGCCCAGATCAGCTTCATGCAGATGTTCGGCCTGGGCAGCGGGCTGGCCATCCTCATCGACGCGGTGGCCGTACGCGGCGTCCTCGTCCCCGCCGCGATGCGCCTCCTCGGCCGCTCCGCCTGGTACGCCCCGGGCCCGCTGCGCCGGTTCCACCGCCGCTTCGGGCTGAGCGAGAGCGCCCCCGTGCCGCAGGCCGCGGTCCCGCCGCCGCCCCGCCTGCCCGTCAAGCGGTGAGCGGCAGAAGTGCCGCATGCGACTCGTGTTCAAGTCGTTGAAGAATAAATCAGTCTGCTTCGGGCTTTGCCTCCCATCCCTCCTGCATGAAATCAAGTCATCACCAAGTGGGACGTTCCATACTGCCGATGCGAGGTGCGGGTCGCGCAGGCGGTGACCGCACCGCACGGACGGTCCACGGCCCGGGTGACAGGACCTCGGGACTTCGGGACACCGCGACCTCATCCCTCGTCCCTCATCCCCGATCCCCGCCCGCCACAGCGCCGTGGCGGCGGGCGATCCGGGGCGCACGCAGTTACACAGTCCAATGGAGGCAACTTTCATGGTGAGTCGGCGCAGGGTGCTCGCTGCGGGTATGGCCACAGCGAGCGTGGGGGTGACCGGAGCGGCGTTAGTGCCGCTGGCGACCGCACCGGCCGGGGCGGAGCCGGCGAACGCCGCGGCACCCGCGGCCACGCCCTTCACCCAGCCCATGCCACGGCCCACGGTGCTGTCGCCCGTCTCGACGGGCGGCGGCGTCGACGTCTACGTGATGACCATGCGGCCGGCCACCGCGGAGATACTTCCCGGCATCCAGTCGCAGGTGCTCACGTTCAACGGCGACTTCCCGGGGCCGCTGATCAGGGCGCGCCGGGGCCGGCCCGTCGTCATCGAGCAGCGCAACCGGCTCGACGTGCCCGCCTCGGTGCACCTGCACGGCGGGGAGGTGGAGGCGCAGCACGACGGCCAGCCGATGGCGACCATCGCCCCGGGCGAGGACCGTACGTACTACTACCCCAACACCCAGCCGCACGCCTCGCTCTGGTATCACGACCACGCGCACCACATCGAGTCCGAGAACGTCTACCGCGGGCTGTCCGGCCAGTACCTCCTCACCGACGAGGTCGAGGAGGCCCTGCCGCTGCCCACCGGGCAGTACGACCTGCCCATCGCCGTCCGCGACGCCAACGTGGACGCGACCGGCCTGCACTACACGATGGGCGACCGGCAGCGCTCCACGATGATCGCCAACGGCAAGGCTTACCCGTACGTCCAGGTCGCCGCCCGCAAGTACCGCATCCGCCTGCTCAACTGCTCCAACCAGCGCTTCATGGAACTGGGCCTGGAGGACGGCAGCGAGATGATCCAGATCGGCTCTGACGGCGGACTGCTGCCCCGCCCGCACCGCACCGCCACCATCCCGCTGTCCGCCGCCGAGCGCGCCGACGTCGTCATCGACTTCTCCCGCTACGCCGTCGGCAGCAGCGTCGTGCTGAAGAACACCGGCGGCTTCGGCAACCCCGAACTCGTCGGCCAGGTGCTGCGCTTCGACATCGTCCGGACCGCGAAGGACGCCAGCCGCGTCCCCGACGTGCTGCGCGAGCTGCCGCCGCTGCCCCGGCCGACCGCAGAGCGCACCGTCACCCTGCGGATGGACGAGGACGGCCGGCCGGACCCGCAGGCGTACATCGACGAGAAGCTGTACGACCCGGCCCGGGTGGACCAGCAGGTCCGCTTCGGCGCCAGCGAGATCTGGACCGTGAAGAACCTCAACCAGGTGGCGTGGCACAACTTCCACATGCACCTGGTGCAGTTCCGCGTCCTGGACCGCAACGGCCAGGCCCCGGGTCCGGGCGAGGCGGGGCTGAAGGACACCGTCAACCTTCGGCCGAACGAGACGGTCAGGGTCCAGGCGACGTTCGACACCCACCGCGGCTCGTACGTCTACCACTGCCACATGCTCGACCACTCCGCGATGGGCATGATGGCGACGATGAAGATCGCCTGACGCCGGGGCCCGACACGGCCCTCGCACTGGAGCCCGGCGCCGGGGCCTGACGCCGGGACCCGACGCCGGGACCGCCGGCCGGGGACGTGCTCCCCGGCCGGCGTCGCTCACGGGGTCACGGCGCCCAGGGCGGCGCCACCGACCAGGTGGTGTCCTCGGTGAACGTGGCCGGGTCGTCCCAGGGGTGCCCCGCGCCCTGCCGGGCGAGCCAGACCTCGGAGCCGATGTGGCGGACGAAGCTGCCGGGGAAGTTCGCCGACGACAGCCGCACCCCGCCGCTGCCGGGCGCCGCGCAGAACGTGGCGTCCTCGCGGAACAGCGCGCCGTCGCCCGCCTCGCGGCGCACCCGGTGCTCCCGGTGGCGCAGGTACTCGCCGGGGTAGTTGCGGGACTCGAAGGAGTAGCACAGCGGGTTGCCGAGGCCGCGTACGACCTTCCAGGTGGCGTCCTGCTTGAGCAGGTCGCCGCTGCCCGCGGTGACGACCTCGGTGGCGGCCAGGGCGTCGGTGTGGCGCAGGTAGCGGTCGGTGTGGCCGGGGGTGGTCACGCGCAGCGAGACGTACTCGCCCACGGGCAGCGCCTCCGGCGGCGCGGGGTCGCGGGAGGCGGCGATCAGCGCCTCGTTCGCGGCCCGGACGCGCGCGGCGTCGACCTTGGTGACCTGCCTGTCGTACGTGAGCAGCCCGTTGACCTCGTTCTCCAGGTCGGTGGTCTCGGTGTAGACCGACGCCGACAGGCCGGCGGGCAGGGAGTGCTCGCGCAGGTCGTCGAGGAGCCCCGTGAGGCGGTCGTTCAGCGCGGCCGGGCTCGGCTGGTCCTCGTAGCTGAAGCCGCCGCCGGGGTACCACTCGTGGCCGGGGGCCTTGTACCCGAGGCCGCCGTACTCGCCGAGGACCGCGGCGCGGTCCGCCTCGGGCGCGGTGTTGCCGGGGCCGACGTAGACGTGGTTGTCGACGAGGTCGCCGTTGCCGCCGTCGACGGAGCCGCAGCAGTTGACGCCGCTCATGTTGTCGACCAGCCGGGAGGGGTCGCGGGCCTTCACCTCGTCGGCGATCCGGGCCTGGTCGTACTGCCCCCAGCCCTCGTTCTGGTTCACCCAGGTCACCAGCGAGGGGGAGCTGAGGTGCTGGTCGATCACCGCGTCGTACTCCGCCTCCCACTGCACGCGCGCCGCGGCGTCCGGGGTCTTGCCGGTGGCCATCGACGGCATGTCCTGCCAGACGAGCAGGCCGAGCCGGTCGGCCCAGTAGAACCAGCGCTGCGGCTCGACCTTGATGTGCTTGCGCACCATGTTGAAGCCGAGGTCCTTCATTGCCTGGAGGTCGTACTTCAGCGCCTCGTCGGTGGGCGCGGTGTAGATGCCGTCCGGCCAGTAGCCCTGGTCGAGGGTGCCGGTCTGGAAGACGAACTCGCCGTTGAGGACCGGCCGCTGGACGCCGCCGACCTCGGCGAGGCCGACGGAGCGCATGCCGGCGTAGCTGCCGACGGTGTCGACGGGGGTGCCGCCGGGGTCGAGGAGTTCGGCGGTCACGTCGTAGAGGAACGGGTCGTCCGGCGACCACAGCCGCGGATCCGGTACGGGTACGGAGAACGCGCCGCCGGCCGGTCCGGTGGCGGTGCCGACCACCGTGCCGCCGTCGCGGACGGTGACGCGCGCGGTGTGCCCGGCGGCGCCGGCGCCGTGGACGGTGGCCTCCAGGGTGTCGTCGCCGAGGTCGGGCACCAGGTCGAGCCGGGTGACGTGCGCGGGCGCGACGGGCTCCAGCCAGACGGTCTGCCAGATGCCGGAGGCGGCGGTGTAGAAGATGCCGCCGCCGGGGTGCGGGACGATGTCGTGGTCGCGGCGCTGCTTTCCGACCGCCTGCCCGCCGGCCTCGGTGGGGTCGTACACCGAGACGGTGAGGGTGTTGGTGCCGGTGGTCAGCAGGTCGGTGATGTCGCGGCTGAAGGCGTCGAAGCCGCCGCGGTGCGGCTCGCCGGCCGGGGTCCCGTTGACGAAGACGGTCGTCTCCCAGTCGGAGCCGCCGAAGTTGAGCACGACGCGGCGGCCGGACCAGTCCGCGGGGACGGTGAAGGTGCGCTGGTACCAGAGCTTGTCGTTCTCGGTGATGCGGCGCTGGATGCCGGAGAGCGCGGACTCGGCGGCGAACGGGACGCGGATCTGCTGGTCGTACGACCCGGGCGGCCCGGCGGCGCGGCCGGTGACGGCGAAGTCCCAGATGCCGTTGAGGCCGGCCCAGTCGGGCCGGGTGAGCTGGGGGCGCGGGTACTCCGGGAGCGGGTCGTCGACGGGGACGTCGTCGGTCCAGGGGGTGGTCATCGGCGGGGGCTTGGGCGTCCAGTCGGCGGCGGTGGCGGGCTGGGCGGTGAGCCCCGTGCCGAGGAGGGCGGCGACGAGGGCGAAGACGGCGGCGCGGGCGCGCAGGCGCGCGCGTAACCGGTGTGCGGGTGGCGGGAGTTGGAGGTGTGGGGGAGTGGACACGGGATTCCTCCGGCTCTACAACGTTATAAAGAATCGGCTCACGTCGTACGACACCACCACCCGGCCGCGCCGTCCAGACCCGGGGCCGAAGTCATTGACGTAAACATGACATCCGGTCAGGGTGGTGGATATGAAGCGCTTAGGTACGCTTACGGCGACGGCGGCGCTGGCCGCAGGCTGTCTGGCCGCCGTCCCCGCCCCCACATCCGCGGCGCGTCCCGCACCCGCCGCCGCCCCCGGGCCCGCGCAGATCTGCAACGTTTACTGCGACGCCCGCGACCCCGCCCGGGCCACCGCCGACCGCACCGCGGCCACCGCCACCCTCTTCTCCCGCACCCTCGCGCTGCACGTCGACGACGACAGCGCCATGGGCTGGGCGACCATCGACAACGGCGGCCCCGGCGACGAGGTATGGCTCGACCGCTCCTTCGACGGCGGCCGCACCTGGTCCTCCGGCAGCCGGCTCGGCGACACGAGCGTCCCCGCCGGCCAGAGCGGCTGGCGCACCGGCATGTACAACGTCGACGACTGGGCGGCCCGCGGCGTCGGCGCCCTGCGCGCCTGCGGAAAGGCAGCCGACCGCCCCGACATCGCCTGCACCCCCTGGGCCCGCAGCACCTGGAACGCCTGGGACCGCAGAACCGCCGCCGCCACCGCGCAGATGTCCTTCTACGACAACGCCACCGGACTCTTCGCCACCACCGGCTGGTGGAACTCCGCCAACGCGCTGACCGCCGTGATCGACAACATCCGCGTCAGCGGCATGCGCAGCTACGAGTACGCCATCGCCACCACGTACGACAAGCAACTCGGCGCCCACCAGGGCCGGTTCCGCAACGACTACATCGACGACACCGGCTGGTGGGGCCTGGCCTGGATCGCCGCGTACGACCTGACCGGCGAGAGCCGCTACCTCGACACGGCCCGTGCCGACGCCGACCACATGGCCGCGTACTGGGACGGCACCTGCGGCGGCGGCGTGTGGTGGAGCCAGGCGAAGACGTACAAGAACGCCATCTCCAACTCCCTCTACATCCAGCTCAACGCGGCCCTGCACAACCGCATCCCGGGCGACACCGCCTATCTGGAGCGGGCGCGCGACGGCTGGACCTGGTTCCAGGGCACCGGCATGATCAACGGCTCCTCCCTGGTCAACGACGGCATCGACCTCGGCACCTGCCGCAACAACGGCCAGCCGGTCTGGTCGTACAACCAGGGCGTGCTGCTCGGCGCCCTCACCGAACTCCACCGCGCCACGGGCGAGGACGCGCTCCTGACCACCGCCCGCAGGCTCGCCGACGCCGCCACCACGGCCCCGTCCCTGCACACCGCGGACGGCATACTCCGCGACCCCTGCGAGACGGGCGACTGCGGCGCGGACGGCCCGTCGTTCAAGGGCGCCCACGTCCGCGGCCTGGGCAAGCTCGACGCCGCCCTGCCCGACCACCCGTACACCGCCTACCTCCAGCGCCAGGCCGACCGCGCCCACGCGGCCGACCGCAACCCGCTCGACCAGTACGGGCTGCGCTGGTACGGGCCGCTGGACAAGACGGACGCGGCCCGCCAGCAGAGCGCACTGGACCTGATGAACGCGGCACCGTAACGGCCCGCCGGAGACCGGGGCCGGGCTACGCGGCCCGGTCCCGGTTGCGGTTCTTGAGGACCTCGGTCAGCGCGGAGATGCTGTGGTCGCCGTGGCCGGCGTCGGCGGCGCGCTGGAGCAGGTCGTGGAACGGCTTGTGCCACTCCATGTCGAGGTTCGCCTCCCGGGCGAGTTCCGCGTCGTGGCCGGCGCCCGCCAGGAACAGGTTCACCGACGACGCGGGCTTGCTGTAGTCGCCCCGGTCGATCTCGTCGGCGAGGCCCGGCAGGATCGAGTTGATCATCTCGAACCACTTGACGGTGAACCGGACCATCGAGTCCGCCGTGAGGCCGCGGGCCTGCATCGCCGCCGCGCCCTGGAAGAAGCCGACGAGCGCCGGGAGCAGGGTGCCGCCGACCGCCATCTCGTACAGCGCCGCGAGGTCGGCGTCGGCGCCGAGGTAGACGGTGTCGCCGCCCAGCACCCGCAGCGTCGGGGCGAACTCCTCGAAGACGCCGCCGTCGCCGCCGTAGTACAGCAGGGTGTCCTCGGCGCCCACGGCCGCGGGCACGTTCTTGACCGCCCCGCCCAGGTAGCGCGCGCCGTGCCCGTCCGCCCACGCGGCCATCCCGCGCGCCCCGGCGGGCGAGCCGCTGTTGAGCGTCACCAGGGCCCGGCCGCGCAGTTCGGCGGCGGCCGGCTCCAGGGCCTCGATCGTGTTCTCGTACGTGGTCAGACAGGTGACGATCAGCGGGCTCGCCGCGACCGCCTCCTTCGCCGTACGCGCGTGGACGGCCCCCCGGGACACGAGCGGCGCGGCCTTCGCCGCCGTCCGGTTCCAGACCGTCGTCGGATGGCCCGCGTCGAGGAACGCCCCCGCGAGGGCGGTGCCCATCGAGCCCAGCCCGACGAGGGTCACGGGAGTGCGGTGCTGCCCGGTCATGCCTTGCTCCTGTCTGCCGTCGATCGTCGTGCGTCCATGCTGCGAGGGACACCAAACTTTCCGCA
Organism: Streptomyces phytophilus; assembly: GCF_013870535.1. Lineage (GTDB taxonomy): Bacteria > Actinomycetota > Actinomycetes > Streptomycetales > Streptomycetaceae > Streptomyces > Streptomyces phytophilus. The sequence continues at coordinate 7,549 of NZ_JACBXC010000161.1, forward strand.
AGTACCTACAATTCTGTTCGGTACCCACACTTTTGTAAGGGAGGCTGCCGATGAAGAAGCGGAGCTACACCTGCGGACTGGACGCCGCCATCGACGTCATGGGCGGGAAATGGAAGGGGCTGATCCTCTTCTGGCTCGGCGAGGAACCGCTGCGCTTCGGCGAGTTGCGCCGGACGGTCGACGGCATCAGCGAGCGGATGCTGATCCTGCACCTGCGGGAGCTGGAGGCCGGCGGCCTGGTACACCGCGAGGTCCACGAGCAGGTCCCGCCGAAGGTCGTGTACTCGCTGACCGACTTCGGCCGCTCCCTCGTCGTCGCCCTCACCCCCCTCGGGGAGTGGGGCGAGGAACACATGGAGCGGCTCGAAGCCCTCCTGTGAGGCGGCCGGGCGCCGGTGCCGGGGGCCTCACCCGACTGCGGGCGCAGCGCTGGTGCCCCCGGCGGGTGTGGCCCAGGCTCGGGAGAGGACCGGGGGAGCGCACCTCGGGCGCACGGCCC
>NZ_JACBXC010001610.1 GCF_013870535.1 Streptomyces phytophilus
CGACGACGGGTCGGTCACCGGGCTCGCGGTGCACACGCCGGACCTGGACGACGTGTTCCTGGCCCTGACCGGCCACGCCGGCGCCGCCGGTCCCGCTGCCGCGGAGGTACGGGCATGAGCGCCCCCGGCACGTACGTCCTGCGCGACTCCGCGACCATGCTGCGCCGCAACCTGCGGCACATGGCCCGCTACCCCTCCATGGCGATCATGCTGGTGGGCCAGCCGCTGCTGTTCCTGCTGCTGTTCACGTACGTCTTCGGCGGCACGATGGGCGCGGGACTCCCCGGCGGCGACCGCGGCGGGTACCTCACGTACATCGCCCCGGGGATCCTCACCATGACCGTCGCGAGCGTGTCCATCGGCACCGCCGTACTCGTCGCCAACGACATGACCGACGGCATCATCGACCGGTTCCGCACCATGCCCGTCGCGAAGTCCTCGGTCCTCACCGGGCACGTGCTCGCCGCGATGATCCAGACCGCGCTGGCGCTCGCGGCGGTCGGCGCGGCGGCGTTCGCGCTCGGGCTGCGGACGGGCGCGTCGGCGGCCCAGTGGGCCGCGCTGCTCGGGCTGCTGGCGCTGCTGTCGTACGCGCTGACGTGGTTCACGGTGGCGCTGGGGCTGGCCAGCCCGGACCCGGAGACGGCGAGCAACCTGCCGATGGTCTTCGTGCTGCTGCCGTTCGTGGGCAGCGGGTTCGTGCCGGTCGACTCGATGCCGGCGGGGCTGCGGTGGTTCGCCGCCCACCAGCCGTTCACGCCGGTGATGGACCTGCTGCGGGGCCTGCTCGCCGGGTCGCCGGACGGCGCGGACGCGGCCTGGGCGGTGGGCTGGTGCGCGGTCCTCGGCACGACCGGGTACCTCTGGTCGCGCCGCCTCTACCGGACCCGCGCGGCGTCCTAGGATGCCCCGATGCTGACCATCGGCGAACTCGCGTCGTACGCGGGCGTGACGGTGCGCGCGGTCCGGCACTACCACGCCAAGGGCCTGCTCCCCGAGCCGGAGCGGGACCACTCCGGCTACCGCCGCTACGACGCCGCCGCCGTGGTCGAGCTGATCCGCATCCGCACCCTGGCCGAGGCCGGCATCCCGCTGGCCCGGGTACGGGAGCTGCTGCGCGCCGACGAGGCGGAGTTCGCGGCGGCGGTCGCGGACATCGACCGG
>NZ_JACBXC010001611.1 GCF_013870535.1 Streptomyces phytophilus
GGCGGCGGAGCAGCGGCGCGCGGACGTCTCGGGGCAGGAGGTCAGGGCCGTCGACCCGGAGACGGGCGTGGAGGCCAGGATCGGCATGCGCCCGGTGACGTGGGGGACGAGCGTGGACCTGGATCTGCGCGGGGTGACGGGCCCGCGCCGGTGCGACCTCCAGGCGGTCGGGAAGGACGGCTCGCACGAGACGGTGACGAGCTGGGGCGTCCCGGCGGACGGCTACGGCGCCGGGAACGGCAGGAACGCGGGCGCCAGCGGCCAGGGCGGCGGGAACAGCCTGCGGACCTCCGGGGGGACGAGCATGTCGCCGGACGACATCGACCACTTCGAGGTGGTCACGTCGGAGGGCGACCGCCTGGTGGTGATCCCGACGGAAGCCGGCTGACCCCCCGCCCCGGCCCTGCGGGTCCCGTACCTCCGTCGGCCCGGGCCGGCCTCCGGTCACCCCGGGCCGTCCTCCCTCTGTCCCGCCTTTCGGCCCGGCCGGACCCCCGCTGCCACGTCCCGCCCCCGCCCTGCGGGTCCCGTACCCCCGCCGACCTGGGCCGACCTTTGGTCACCCCTCCGCGAGAGGTAAGATGAACGGCTGCCTTGTCCGTACGAAGGGGGCCGCGGGTGACCGCGCACATCACCGCCCCGGACTCCGTCCGGGATCGCGAGATCCAGGCCGAGCAGGACCATCTGGACCGCGTGTACGACCGCCTTGAGGAGAAGATCCACGAGGCGGAGTTCCTCATGAGCGACGCCGCCAAGCGCGGCCAGGTCGGCACCCCCGGCGCGCTCGCCGAGCGCGACGCCCAGGTCTTCCGCGCCGGCGTCCATCTCAACCGGCTGAACAGCGAGTTCGAGGACTTCCTCTTCGGCCGCATCGACCTCCTGCCCGGCAAGGACGGCGTCCGCGGCCCCGACGGCGCGTACACCTCCGTCGAGCCCGCCGACGACGCCGTGCACACCGTCGGCGCCGCCACCGACCCCGGCAGCGACGGCGGTGAGCAGCGCGCCCGGATCGAGGAGACCCTGCACATCGGCCGCCTCGGCGTCCTCGACGCCGACTACGCCCCGCTGGTCATCGACTGGCGCGCCCCCGCCGCCGCGCCGTTCTACCGCGCCACCCCCGTCGCCCCCGGCCGGGTCGTGCGCAGGCGCGTGATCCGCTCCAA
>NZ_JACBXC010001612.1 GCF_013870535.1 Streptomyces phytophilus
CCAGAGGGCTGGCCGGTGATCGGCACGCCGGCGGGCATCGTCGGCTGGGCGTAGGGGTACTGCTGCGGCACCGAGCCCTGGGGTTGCTGCTGCGCGTAGGGGTTGGGGTTGTTCTGCTGGTACGGATTCGGCGGCGGGCCCGGCGGTATCGACATGTGCGCAATGTACCGCCTGGCAGTGACGCCGGCGGCAGGCCGTCAGTGCAGCCGGGAGGCGCGCAGTTGGAGGTAGCGCTGCTCGGGCACGCTCAGCGTGCGCTCCGCCGCGCGCCCGTACGCCTCCCGCGCCGCCCCCGTCTCCCCCGCGAGCTCCAGCAGGTGTGCCCGTACGGCGTCGAGGCGGTGGTGCTCCGCGAGCCGCGGGTCGTCCGCGAGCTTGGTGAGCAGGTCGAGCCCGGCGCGCGGGCCGTCGGCCATCGCCACCGCGACCGCGCGGTTGAGGCTGACGACGGGGCTCGGGGCGAGGCGCTCCAGCAGGTCGTACAGCCCGAGGATCTGCCGCCAGTCGGTGTCCTCGGCGCGCTCCGCCTCGTCGTGCACGGCGGCGATGGCGGCCTGCACCTGGTACGGGCCGAGCGCGGCGGTCGTCAGCGCGCGGCTGACGAGGGCGACGCCCTCCGCGATCTGGCCGCGGTCCCAGCGGCCGCGGTCCTGCTCGTCGAGCGGCACCAGCGCGCCGCCCGGCCCGCTGCGGGCGTCGCGGCGGGCGTCGGTGAGCAGCATCAGTGACAGCAGCCCGGCGGCCTCGCCGCCGTCCGGCGTCAGGGCGTGCACGGCGCGGGCCAGGCGGATCGCCTCGGCCGCCAGGTCCGCGCGGCGCAGGGAGGCGCCGGAGGTGGCGGTGTAGCCCTCGTTGAAGATCAGGTACAGCACGTGCAGCACGGCGGTGAAGCGCCCCGGCAGCTCCGCGGGCTCCGGCCGGCGGAAGCGGGCGCCCGCGTCCTTCAGGGTCTTCTTCGCCCGGCTGATCCGCTGCGCCATCGTCGCCTCGGGCACCAGAAAGGCGCGGGCGATCTCCGCGGTGGTCAGACCGCCGACCGCGCGCAGCGTCAGCGCGATGCGGGACGGCTGGGTGAGCGCGGGGTGGCAGCACAGGAACAGCAGGGTGAGCGTGTCGTCCTCGGAGGGGTGGCGCGCCTCCCCGGGCGGCGGCATGCGGAAGTC
>NZ_JACBXC010001613.1 GCF_013870535.1 Streptomyces phytophilus
CGGAGCGCTGGCGGCTCTCGCCGTGGGCGGTGTCCACGTATCTGCTGGGCGGCACGCTCCCGGACGGCACGGCCATCACGCCCAAGTACGTCGGCCCGCGCCGGATCGTGGAGGTGGCGGTCGCCACGCTGGCGACGGACCGGGCCCTGCTGCTCCTCGGCGTGCCCGGCACCGCGAAGACCTGGGTCTCGGAGCACCTGGCCGCCGCGGTCAGCGGCGATTCCACGCTGCTCGTCCAGGGCACGGCGGGCACGCCGGAGGAGGCGATCCGCTACGGGTGGAACTACGCGCAGCTGCTCGCGGCAGGACCCAGCCGGGAGGCCCTGGTGCCCAGCCCGGTGATGCGGGCGATGGCGGAGGGCATGACGGCGCGGGTCGAGGAGCTGACCCGGATCCCGGCCGACGTGCAGGACTCGCTCATCACTGTCCTGTCGGAGAAGACCCTGCCGATCGCGGAGCTGGGCGAAGAGGTCCAGGCGGTCCGTGGGTTCAACGTCATCGCGACGGCCAACGACCGCGACCGGGGGGTCAACGAGCTGTCCAGCGCGCTGCGCCGCCGCTTCAACACGGTGGTGCTGCCGCTGCCGGCGTCCCCCGAGGACGAGGTCGGGATCGTCACGCAGCGCGTCGCGCAGATCGGCGCCTCGCTCCAGCTGCCTCCGCTCCCGGAGGGAGTCGACGAGATCCGGCGGGTCGTCACGGTCTTCCGCGAACTGCGCGACGGGCAGACGGCCGACGGCCGGACGAAGGTGAAGTCCCCGTCCGGGACGCTGTCGACGGCCGAGGCGATATCCGTCGTCACCGGCGGCCTCGCGCTGGCGACGCACTTCGGCGACGGGGTGCTGCGCGCGAGCGACGTGGCGGCGGGCATCCAGAGCGCGGTGGTCCGCGACCCGGCGGCCGACAGCGTGGTGTGGCAGGAGTACGTGGAAACGGTCGTGCGCGAGCGCGACGGCTGGAAGGACCTCTACCGCGCGTGCCGCGAGCTATCGGCGTGACGGCGGCACGGGCGGCGCGGGCGGCGCGAGGGGCGGGTGAGGGGTGCGGACCGTAAAGAAAAGAGGAGTAGGGGAGCGGCGGGAGAGGGAGGAGGAGCGGGGGTGAGGGTGACGGAAGAGGCGTACGCGGGCGACGGGTTCGCGGGTGAGACGCACGCGGGCG
>NZ_JACBXC010001614.1 GCF_013870535.1 Streptomyces phytophilus
GGGGATCTCCGTCGGCGTCACCGGCTCGGGCGGGGCGTCCGGACGCCGGGACAGCGAATCCAGGTCGCCGACCACCCCGACCCCCGACGCCGCGATGCCGGCCACTACGCGCTCCGCGACCTCCGCCACCGCCTCCTCCGCCCACGGCGGGGTCGTGATGCGGGGCTCGCCGGGCGCCGGTTCGTACGACTGCAGCCGCGGGACCACGCCCTCGCGGATCACCTTGCCCTGCCGCCACGTGCTCCAGTTGCGGTCCCGGAGCTTGCGGTTGAGCTGCAGCAGCAGCTCCGCCTCGCTCTGCGTCAGCGAGGAGTTGCCGCCGCTCTCCTGCGGTTCGAGCACCCCCTCAGGGAGGTCGAGGAGCTGCTCGAAGACGCGGAACTGCCACAGCGGCCTGGCCTCGTCCACGACCACCGCCGTCACGTTCTCCGCCCCCGCGGCCGCCGCCCAGCGCTCGATCAGCTCGTCGTGCCGCTGGAGGTGCCAGAAGTCCGGGGTCGGCTCGTCGTACGGGGGCTTGCGCAGCATGGCGTCGAGCCAGGTCTCGTACGACTCGCAGAGCCCGTGCTTGACGTACTGCTGCCAGTGCGACGGCATGATCTTCCGCAGCGGGCGCAGGGTGACCACGACGTGCACGGAGTGCTCGCCCGCCAGTTCCTTCACGGCCGTCCCGGCGGTGTCCGCGGCGGCGGTCGCGAAGAACTCGCTGCTCGCGAAGAACCGCATGCCGCCCGCCTCCGCCGCCTCCGTACAGAACGCCTCCCACGGCTCCCGCTCCGCCGCGGTCGGGTCCTTCCTGGCGATCGCGACGGCCGGGTCCTTCGCCTGGCGGCCCGGCCCGGCGTAGACGACGCCGTGCTCCCGCAGGGTGTCGCGGGCCTGGTGGAAGGCGGCCTGGAGGGCGGTGGTGCCTGTCTTGTGAGGGCCGATGTGGAGCAGCCGCGTGCCCGGTGGTGTGGGCGCGGCGAATCGCTCTCCCTGCATGGGAAGGGCCTTTCGTGGTCCGGAGGAGGACCCTCGATTCTGCAACGGTGCGGCCACCGGTCGGTGAGGTGAAGCCGAACAGCGGGCAAACAAACGGCCCCGGTCCGGGCCGGGGGCCAGGCCGCGCAACTTTCGGTCCCGGTGGTCGTTTCCCCGGTCGTGAACGCTACGAAGCCC
>NZ_JACBXC010001615.1 GCF_013870535.1 Streptomyces phytophilus
GCGCGCCGCAGGTCCGGCCACAGCTTCGTCGTGTACATCGCGTGCGTCAGCGCGTCGACGAACGTCGTCTGGTCCAGCACGCCCGCCGCGGTCTCGATCTCCCGCCCGTCGAGCAGGTCGAACAGCTGCCGCATCTCCTTCTTCGCCGCCGCGGGGTCGCCGCCCAGCGGGCACGCCGACGCGCCGCGCTTCGTGCAGTCGTCGGTGAAGTCGTCCAGCGCGCGCTGGAAGGCGTGGGCGTTGGCGAGGTAGGTCTGCCGGCTGTCCTTCAGCGGGTCCTCGACCCCGTCGAGGACGATCCGCCCCGCCTTGCGCGGGTAGTGGTGCAGGTAGTCGGCGCCCAGCTTGGTGCCGTAGGAGAATCCCATGTACGTGAGCTTGTCCTCGCCCAGCGCGGCCCGCAGCACGTCGAGGTCGCGGGCGGAGTCGACGGTGCCGACCCACGGCAGGAGCTGCGCGGAGTCCTCTTCGCACAGCCTGCCCTGGAGCCGGTGGTACGCCGCGAGCCGGTCGGCCTCCGTGCGGTCGTCGGGGGAGCGGTCCAGGCTCTTCGCCTCCCGCGCGGTCGGCCGCGCGCAGCGTACGGGGCTGCTCTCGCCGACGCCGCGCGGGTCGGGGGCGACGACGTCGTAGCGCTCGTTGAGCTTCGCGAACTTCGCGCCGAGGGTCGCGAGGCCCTCGACGCCGGACTCGCCGGGGCCGCCGAAGTTGAGCACGAGGGAGCCGATGCGCTCGTCCTCGGGGCCGGTCGCGGGCAGGCGGGCCACGGCGAGGTGGAGGTCGCCGCGGTCGGTGGCCGCGTAGTCGCGGGGGACCCGCATCCGGGTGCACTGGAGCCGTTCGAGGTAGGCGGGGGCCTTGCGGCCCGCCTTCTTCTCCGCCTCCGCGGCCGCGTGACCGCAGTCGTTCCACGACACGGACTGGTTGTAGTACGTGGCGAGCGGCGCCGTGTCGTCGTCGGCGGGGCGCCGGGCGGGGGCGCCGGCCGGGTTCGCGGCGGTGAGCGCGAGGGCGCCGGCGACCGGGAGGACCGCGACGGCGAGGGCGGCTCTGCGGGTCGCGGAACGGCGGCGAGCGGCGGGGGATATGTCGTGGTTCGCTCCCATAGGGCACACGGTAAGCGCGGCCCCGTACGCCCGCACCCGCGGCGCGGACCGCCG
>NZ_JACBXC010001616.1 GCF_013870535.1 Streptomyces phytophilus
TCGTCAGCGGCGGCGCGTCCCGCACCAGCACGGCCGTCGTCCGCTGCCGCTCCGTGCCGCGGCTGCTCAACTCCTCGTGCACGGCGGCCCCCGCGCCCCAGGCGGCGGCGGTGCCGCCGAGGGCGAACAGGGTGACGGCGCCGACCGTCGCCCAGCCCTCCAGTACGTCCGTACGCCGCCGGAAGGGGTTGCGCCGGCTCCACACTCTGCGTACCGGGCGGTAGCTCTCGCGTCCCGCGCCCGCGTCCGCGGCCATCGGCACCCCCAATCCGCTTTCCCTACCGGCCGGGTGAAGGCCCTCTCCCACCGACTGTCGCACTTCCGGCCCGTTCCGGCGAGAACCGGGCGGACGTGCCCGCCCGGGTCGTAGCATCCGGGTGCCCCGGACGTGCCGGTCATGGGCCCGTTCGGCCCTACCCCGCAGTACGGCCGGCCGAGGACGATCGAGCCAGCCGAGCAGGAGCTGAAAGGTGCCGACGTGACAGTGGAAAGGCAATTCTCGGCCGCCCGCCCCATCAGGGTCTTCCTCGTCGACGACCACGAGGTGGTCCGGCGCGGCCTGCGCGACCTGCTGGAGTCCGAGCCCGGCATCGAAGTGGCGGGCGAGGCGGGCACGTTCGCCCAGGCGCTCGCCCGCGGGCCCGCGCTGCGGCCCGACGTCGCCGTGCTGGACGTGCGGCTGCCGGACGGCGACGGGATCGGGGTCTGCCGCGAGCTGCGCTCGCGGATGCCGGACCTGGCGTGCCTGATGCTGACGTCGTTCGACGACGACGACGCGCTGCTTGACGCGATCATGGCGGGCGCCTCCGGATACGTGCTCAAGCAGATCAAGGGCGGCGACCTGGTCTCGGCGGTACGGACCGTGGCGTCCGGGCAGTCCATGCTCGACCCCGCCACCACCGCCCGGCTGATGACGAACCTCCGCCGCGAGGACCCCGCTTCCGCGCCGGGGAGCGAGGTGCTCGCCGGGCTGTCGCCGCGAGAACTCGACGTGCTGGAGCTGATCGGCGAGGGCCTGACGAACCGGCAGATCGGCCAGCGGCTCTACCTGTCGGAGAAGACGGTGAAGAACCACATCTCCCGGCTGCTGGCCAAGCTGGGCGTGGAGCGCCGGATACAGGCGGCGGTGCTGGCCAGCAAGACCCACCGCCCGCCGGGC
>NZ_JACBXC010001617.1 GCF_013870535.1 Streptomyces phytophilus
GCCCTCGTCCCACTCGACGTGCCGCGACGGCTCGTCGACGTGCAGCGTGCGCGGCAGCACCCCGTGCCGCATGGCCTGGATCATCTTGATGATCCCGGCGACGCCGGCCGCGGCCTGCGTGTGACCCAGGTTCGACTTCACCGAGCCCAGCCACAGCGGCTGTTCCGCGGTGTGCTCGCGCCCGTACGTCGCCAGCAGCGCCTGCGCCTCGATCGGGTCGCCCAGCGTCGTACCCGTACCGTGCGCCTCGACGGCGTCGACCTCGGCGCCGGTCAGCCGGGCGTTGGCCAGGGCCTGCCTGATGACGCGCTGCTGGGCGGGGCCGTTGGGGGCGGTGAGGCCGTTGGAGGCGCCGTCCTGGTTGACGGCGGAGCCGCGGAGCACCGCGAGCACCTGGTGCCCGTTGCGCTCGGCGTCGGAGAGCCGCTCCAGCAGCAGCATGCCGGCGCCCTCGCCCCAGCCCGTACCGTCGGCGGAGTCCGCGAAGGACTTGCAGCGGCCGTCGGGGGCGAGCCCCCGCTGCCGGGAGAACTCCACGAAGACCGCCGGCGTCGACATCACGGTCGCCCCGCCGGCCAGCGCGAGCGTGCACTCGCCGCTGCGCAGGGACTGCGCCGCGAGGTGCACCGCGACCAGCGACGACGAGCAGGCCGTGTCGACGGTCAGCGCGGGCCCTTCGAAGCCGAAGGTGAACGCGATCCGCCCCGAAGCGACGCTCGGCGCGCTGCCGTTGCCGACGTACCCCTCGTACTCCGCCGGGGTGCGCAGCAGCAGCCTGCCGCCGTAGTCGCTGTACATGATGCCCGCGAACACGCCGGTCGAGGAGCCGCGCAGTTCGTCGGCCGGGATGCCGGCGCCCTCGACGGCCTCCCAGCACAGCTCCAGCAGCAGCCGCTGCTGCGGGTCCATCGAGGCCGCCTCGCGCGGCGAGATCCCGAAGAACTCGGCGTCGAACCGGTCGGCCTCGTGCAGGAAGGAGCCGGCGCGCGTGTACGTGGTGCCGGGGCGCTCCCCGCCCGGGTCGAAGATCGCGTCGATGTCCCAGCCGCGGTTCTCCGGGAACGTGCTGGTGCCCTCGGCGCCCCGGCTGAGCAGGTCCCACAGCCCGGCGGGGGAGTCCACGCCGCCGGGGTAGCGGCAGGACATGGCGACGACGGCG
>NZ_JACBXC010001618.1 GCF_013870535.1 Streptomyces phytophilus
GAGCCGCGGCGCGGCCCGGCGCCCCCGGGCTGCTGCCCGGGGGCCGCGCGGGTCTCGCCGGCCCCGGGCTCCGGGGCGTCCCCGTCCGTCGTCGGCATGCGGTCGGTCCTTCTCCTTCGGTCTCGATCGGCCAACGCCTCCGGCCACCGGACGGTTCCGCACCGCGGCCTCGTTACCCTGGAGTGGCTATGACACCACGAGCGACACACCCGGCCCGCCCCGCCCGTCTGAAGGTCCTCGCCGCCATGTCCGGCGGCGTGGACTCCGCCGTCGCCGCGGCCCGCGCCGCGGCGGCGGGGCACGACGTCACCGGGGTGCACCTCGCGCTCTCCGCCAACCCGAAGTCCTTCCGCACCGGCGCCCGCGGGTGCTGCACCATCGAGGACTCGCACGACGCCCGGCGCGCCGCCGACGTCATCGGCATCCCGTTCTACGTCTGGGACCTCGCCGAGCGGTTCCGCGAGGACGTCGTCGAGGACTTCGTCAGCGAGTACGCCGCGGGCCGCACGCCCAACCCCTGCCTGCGCTGCAACGAGAAGATCAAGTTCGCGGCGCTGCTGGACAAGGCGCTGGCCCTCGGCTTCGACGCGGTGTGCACCGGCCACTACGCCAAGGTCGTCACCCGCGCCGGCGGCGGCCGCGAGCTGCACCGCGCCGCGGACGCGGCCAAGGACCAGTCGTACGTCCTGGGCGTACTGGACGAACGGCAGCTCGCGCACGCGATGTTCCCGCTCGGCGAGACCGAGACGACGAAGGCCGAGATCCGCGCGGAGGCCGCGGAGCGCGGGCTGTTCGTGGCGAAGAAGCCCGACAGCCACGACATCTGCTTCATCGCGGACGGCGACACCCAGGGCTTCCTCGCCCGCCGCCTCGGCACCGCGGAGGGCGACGTCGTCGACGAGTCCGGCGCCCGCGTCGGCACCCACTCCGGCGCGTACGGCTTCACCGTGGGCCAGCGCAAGGGCCTGGCGCTGGGCACCCCCGCCCCCGACGGCCGGCCGCGCTACGTCCTGGACATCTCGCCCGTCGACAACACCGTCACCGTCGGCCCCGCCGCGTCCCTGGACGTCGAGGCGCTGACGGCGATCTCGCCGCGCTGGTGCGGTACGCCCCCGGCGGGACCGGGTGCGTACACCGCCCAACTGCGCGCGCACGGCG
>NZ_JACBXC010001619.1 GCF_013870535.1 Streptomyces phytophilus
TGCCGCGCTCCTGGCCGGTCACCGCGCGCCGGAAGGCGCCGAACCGGGCGGCGGAGCCGGCGGGTTCGAGCCGCCGCTGCGACCCGGTGTCGTCCGCCGCACCCGGGCCGCCCGTGCCCGTACCGGAAGACGCGCCGTCCTCCGGCACCCCGCCCGGGTGCGCCCCGGCCATGGTGCGTCCGCGGCGCCGCCGCGGCAGCGCGGCCAGCGCGAACGGGTCGTGCCCGCCGTCGCCCGCCGGCTCGTCCGCGGCCCGCTGGTCGGCGTCCTCGCCGGCCGCCACGTCCCGCTGCCGCGGCAGCGGGGCCGGGAGCGGCGTGCTTCCGGTGTCCTCCTCGGGCATCGGCAGGCCGGGCCGGCGCACCGGCTCGCTCGGCCGGGCGCGGGAGATCAGCTCCTGCGGGATCATCAGCACCACGCCCGTACCGCCGATGGCGGAGGGCCGGAACGAGACGGTCAGCCCGTGCTTCTGCGCCAGGTGCCCGACGACGGGCAGGCCGAGCCGGGTGCCGGTGAGCGTGGACAGGTCGGTGGCGGTGCCCGAGACGGCGCGTTCCGCGCGCCGCTGCGCGGCCTCGCTCATCATCAGGCCGCTGTCCTCGATGGTGACGACGGCGCCGGCCGGCACCTCCGAGACGTAGACGTGCACCTCGGTGGTGGGGGGTGAGAAGTTGCAGGCGTTGTCGAGGAGTTCGGCGAGCGCGTGCATGACACCCTCGGCGGCGTGTCCGGCGACGGCGACCTCGGAGACGGCCCGCAGCCGCACCCGCTGGTACCCGGCGATCCGGCCCATCGCGCCGCGCAGAATGGACTCCATCGCGATCGGCTTCGCCCAGCGGCGGCCGGAACGGGCGCCGCTCAGCACCGCGATGCTGTCGGCGACGCGGCCGGCCTGCGCGGTGCGGTGGTCGAGGTGGAGGAGGTCGCCGAGGACGTCGGCGTCGCCGTGCCGGTGCTCCATCTCGCGCAGGTCGGCGAGCATGCTGGTGGTGATGGCCTGCATCCGCCCGGCGGCGTTGGCGCAGGAGGCCATGGCGGCGGCCCGGCGGTTCTCGCTGCGCCGCGCCTCCTCGGCGACCTGCTGGACGACGCGCCGGTACGCCTGATTGTCCAACTGCGGGGCGGCGGCGAGCGCTTCGTCGACGGGCGCGCCCGCG
>NZ_JACBXC010000162.1 GCF_013870535.1 Streptomyces phytophilus
AGCAGCGCGTCGACGGCCGCGCGCTGGTCGCCGTCCAGGTCCTCGGTGGACAGGCCGGGGCGGGGGCCCGGCACGTACTTCCATTCGCGCAGCTCGGGCGCGTCCAGCCGGGCGGGCCCGGCGCGCAACTCCCGTACCTGCTCCGGCTCCAGCACGGCCAGCAGCGCGCTCACGGCCTCCCGCATCCGCGCCGCGGTCTCCGCCGCGGTCTCCTCCTCGGTCACCGCCGCGGACTCGTCGGATCCCCCCACCCGTTCCTCCCCCACATCGCCGGATCGCCGGGGGCGTCGCCCCCGGCGATCCATAGTGCAGTACGCGCGCTGTGCGCGGGCGGCGCTCACGCCGTGTTGAGCGTCCACTTCTGGTTCGCGCCGCCCGTACACGACCAGATCTGCGTCTTCGCCCCGTCCGTCGAGGTGTTGCCCGTGACGTCGAGGCACTTGCCGGAGCCCGCCCCCACGACGTCGTGGGTCACGGGGTCGTACGTCCACTGCTGCGCTGCCGTGCCGTTGCAGGCGTAGAGCTGGACGGCGGTGCCGTTCGCCGTGCCGGCGCCGGCGACGTCCAGGCACTTGCCGAGCGCCCTGACGGTGCCGTCCGGGCCCACGGTCCAGCGCTGCGCGGTGCTGCCGTTGCAGCCGTGGATCTGTACGGGCGTGCCGTCCGCGGTGGCGCCGCCCGCGACGTCGAGGCACTTGCCCGCGATGCCCGTCAGCGTGCCCGTACCGGTGCCGGGCACGGTGCCCGAGGGGGTGCCTGCCCAGGTGAAGGTGGCGGTGGTGCGGGCGGGCAGGGAGTAGGTGAAGGACTGGCCGCCCCAGTCGACGCGTACGGAGCGTGCGGACGTGCCGCCGTTGTGGGCGATCAGGGCCTTGGAGCCGTCCGGGTTGCGCCAGGCCACGTTGGGCACCGTGGTGCTCGCGGTGGAGGCGATGCGCCGGGCGCCGGGCTTGACGAACTTGGTGAGGTGGCCGGTGGTGTAGTACTCGATGGTGTTGTCGACCTGCCCCGCCCGCGGGCCGCCCTCCTGCACGGTGATCAGGCCCGTGCAGGTGCCGCAGCCGCCGTTGTGCGGGCCCATGTTCTGGTTCAGCGCGAGGCTCCACTTGACCACGCTGCCGCTCCAGTTGCGGGTGTAGTTGACGATGTCGGCCATGTCCTCGTTGTGCTGGTTGCCGATCCAGGTGCCGCCGGAGTGCTCGGTGCTGAACTGCGGGACGCCCGGGTACTGCTGGTGCACCTGGCTGCCGACGGCGGGGTCGCCGGCGTAGCCGTGCCAGGCGATGCCGCCGAAGAGGGGGTCGTCGCGTACGCCGGGGTCGGCGAGGATGGCCTGCCCGATCTGGCCGTAGTCGCCGTAGTTCCAGTCGTGCACGAGGACCTTGGTGGTGATGCCGGCCGCGCGGAACGCCGGGTAGACATGGTTCTTGGTGAACTCGATCAGGCCGGAGGAGTTCCAGCTCATCCCGGGGTAGTTCATGGCGGTGGGGTTGCCGGCCTGGCAGCAGTTGGGCTCGTTCTGTACGGAGACGTAGTCGACCTTCACGCCGGCGGCCTGGTAGCTCTGCACGTACTTGACCAGGTACTGGGCGTACATGGGGTAGTACTCCCACTTCAGCCAGCCCATCTGGTCCATCCGCCCGTTGTCCTTCATCCACCCCGGCGCGCTCCACGGCACGCCTTTGACGCGCAGCGCGGGGTTGAGCTGCTTGGCCTGGGCGGTGAGCAGCCGGACGTTCGTGTCGTAGCCGTTGGCGCCGAAGTCGTCGAGGGTGCAGCAGGTGTCGTCGAGCGAGACGTGCCCGGGGCGGGACAGGTCGGAGGCGCCGATCGGGTTGCGTACGAAGGACAGCCCGATGCCGTCGGTCGGCGAGAACAGCCGCCGCATGACCGCGTCGCGGGTCTCGGCGCTGACCGGGCCGCCGCGCAGCAGGTACGCGGTGGTGTCGGTGATCGACGCGCCGCCGCCCTCGAACTGCTGGTACGTCGTGCCCTCGTCGACCCGGACCGTCGTCTCGGCGCCGCCGCCGGCCGGGCCGAAGGCGAGCGGGGACTGCTGCTGGAGCCCACGGGTGACGTTGCGGCCGCCGGAGTCCGAGGTGCTGGTGAGCCACACGTCGACGCGCTCGCCGGCGGCGGCTGCCGGGGGAGTGAGCCCGGGGGCGGCGATCAGGGCGGTGGCCAGCAGCAGGACGGCGGCGAGCAGCGCCGGGAGGCGGTGGCCGGGGGAGGTGCGTGCGAGCAGGTGGAGCCTGGGTGACGGGATCATGGTGTGCCTCTCGTGGAGGGGTGCCCGTGCCTTCGGAAGGTGAAGGGGTTTGCGGCTCTCCGTACTTATTTCACGGCGTGATTAAACTGATATGCCATGCTCGCGTCAAGAGGCCGGAATACCCCCATCCAGAAGTCGACGACACCCCGCACCGCCACCCGCTCCGCCAACCGGGCCGGACAGGTCGGGGGCCGCGACCCCGCCCGGACAGGACCGCGGCGGGCGCGCGGGCCGCGTTGTCAGTGGCAGGTTCTAGGGTGGCCGGGACCGCCGCCGATACGGTCGCGCGACCGCCAGACACCCGGAGAGACGAGCATGGCCACCAGGAACGACCCGCCGGCGCCCGCGCAGCACGCCGCCGACAGCCACGACCTGATCCGTGTGCACGGCGCGCGCGAGAACAATCTGCGGAACGTCGACGTGGAGCTCCCCAAGCGGCGGCTGACCGTCTTCACCGGCGTCTCCGGCTCGGGCAAGAGTTCGCTGGTCTTCGACACCATCGCCGCCGAGTCGCAGCGGATGATCAACGAGACGTACAGCACCTTCGTGCAGGGCTTCATGCCCAGCCTCGCCCGCCCCGACGTGGACGTCCTCGAAGGGCTGACCACCGCGATCATCGTCGACCAGGAGCGGATGGGCGCCAACGCCCGCTCCACCGTCGGCACCGCCACCGACGCCAACGCCCTGCTGCGCATCCTCTTCAGCCGCCTGGGCACCCCGCACGTCGGCCCGCCCAACGCCTTCTCGTTCAACGTCGCCTCCGCCCAGGGCAGCGGCGCCGTCACCGTCGACCGCGGCGCCGGCGAGACGGTCGAGGTGGCCTTCTCCAGCACCGGCGGCATGTGCCCGCACTGCGAGGGCATGGGCAGCGTCTCGGACATCGACCTGGGCGAGCTGTACGACGAGACCAAGTCGCTGGCCGAGGGCGCGATCACCATCCCCGGCTACAAGGCGGGCGGCTGGATGGTGCGGATGTTCACGGACTCCGGCCTCCTCGACGCGGACAAGCCCCTCGGCAAGTACAGCGAGAAGGAGCTGCACGACTTCCTGCACCACGAGCCGGTCAAGCTCAAGATCAGCGGCATGAACGTGACCTACGAGGGTCTGGTCCCGCGGGTGCAGAAGTCCTTCCTGTCCAAGGACCGCGAGTCGATGCAGCCGCACATCCGGGCCTTCGTGGACCGGGTGGCGACCTTCACCGCCTGCCCCGCCTGCGGCGGCACGCGGCTCAGCGAGGCCGCCCGCTCCTCGAAGGTCGCCGGCATCAGCATCGCCGACGCCTGCGCGATGCAGATCAACGACCTGGCCGAGTGGGCGCGCGCCCTGGACGAGGCGTCCGTCGCCCCGCTGCTGAAGACGCTGCGGGCAGTCCTCGACTCGTTCGTGGAGATCGGCCTCGGCTACCTGTCGCTCGACCGCCCCTCGGGCACCCTGTCCGGCGGCGAGGCGCAGCGCACCAAGATGATCCGCCACCTCGGCTCCTCGCTCACCGACACGACCTACGTCTTCGACGAGCCCACCACCGGCCTGCACCCGCACGACATCCGGCGGATGAACGACCTGCTGCTGCGGCTGCGCGACAAGGGCAACACGGTGCTGGTCGTGGAGCACAAGACGGAGACGATCTCGATCGCCGACCACGTCGTGGACCTCGGCCCCGGCGCCGGCACCGCCGGCGGCACCGTCTGCTTCGAGGGCACCGTGGACGGGCTGCGCGCCGCCGGCACCGTCACCGGCCGGCACCTCGACGACCGCGCCGCGCTCAAGGACACCGTGCGCAAGGCCACCGGCGCGCTGGAGATCCGCGGCGCGAGCGCGCACAACCTCCAGGACGTCGACGTCGACATCCCGCTCGGCGTCCTCTGCGTGGTCACCGGCGTCGCCGGCTCCGGCAAGAGCTCGCTGGTGCACTCCTCGCTCCCCGCCGGCTCGGACGTGGTCTCCGTCGACCAGGGCGCCATCCGCGGCTCCCGGCGCAGCAACCCGGCGACGTACACCGGGCTGCTCGACCCCATCCGCAAGGCGTTCGCGAACGCCAACGGCGTGAAGCCGGCGCTCTTCAGCGCCAACTCCGAGGGCGCCTGCCCCGCCTGCAAGGGCGCCGGCGTCATCTACACCGACCTCGGCATCATGGCCGGCGTCTCCACGACCTGCGAGGAGTGCGACGGCAAGAGGTTCCAGGCGGCCGTCCTCGACTACCGGTTCGGCGGGCGGGACATCAGCGAGGTGCTGGCCATGCCGGTGGCGGAGGCCGAGGAGTTCTTCGCCGGGGGCGAGGCCCGTACGCCGGCCGCGCACAGGATACTGCGGCGGCTGGCCGACGTCGGCCTCGGCTACGTGAGCATCGGGCAGCCGCTGACCACCCTGTCCGGCGGCGAGCGGCAGCGGCTCAAGCTGGCCACGCACATGGCCGACAAGGGCGGGACCTACGTCCTGGACGAACCGACGACCGGGCTGCACCTGGCCGACGTGGAGCAGCTGCTCGGGCTGCTCGACCGGCTGGTCGACGCCGGGAAGTCGGTCATCGTCATCGAGCACCACCAGGCCGTCATGGCGCACGCCGACTGGATCGTCGACCTCGGCCCGGGCGCCGGCCACGACGGCGGCCGCGTCGTCTTCGAGGGCACGCCGGCCGAGCTGGTCGCCGACCGGTCGACGCTCACCGGCGAGCACCTCGCGGAGTACGTCGGAGCGTAGGGGCAGGCGGGCGAAGCCGCCGGTCCGGGGCGCTGTGGGATGGTGGTGGGGTGAGGCTGGAGGATCTTGTCCGGTTGCGCCGGGCGCGGGACGCGATGGACCGCGACTACGCGCTGCCGCTGGACGTGGCGGAGCTGGCGCGGGTCGCGCTCATGTCGCCTGGGCACTTCTCCCGCAGCTTCCGCGCCGCCTACGGGGAGACGCCGTACAGCTACCTGATGACGCGCCGCATCGAGCGGGCCAAGGCGCTGCTGCGGCGCGGCGACCTGACGGTGACCGAGGTGTGCTTCGCGGTCGGCTGCTCCTCGCTGGGTTCGTTCAGCTCGCGCTTCACCGAGCTGGTCGGCGAGAGCCCGAGCGCCTACCGGGCCCGTGCCCACGACGACGGCGCCGCCATCCCGGCGTGCATCGCCAAGATCCGCACGCGGCCGGTGCGGCGGCGCACCGCCGAGGACCCCCTCCTCGGGTAGCGTGAGCCGCATGGGAATCGTGCTCTCGCAGTGCTTCATCGCCGTCGATGACCATGACGAGGCCCTCGCCTTCTACCGCGACGTCCTCGGTCTGGAAGTCCGCAACGACGTCGAGTTCGAGGGCATGCGCTGGGTGACCGTGGGGTCGCCCGAGCAGCCCGGTGTGCACATCGTCCTCGAACCGCCGCTGGCCGACCCGTACGCCCCGGCCGCGGACCGGGAGGCCATGGAGCGGCTGCTGGCGAAGGGGCTGCTGCGCGGCGTCATCTTCGCCACGGAAGACTGCGACGCGACGTTCGAGCGCATTCGGGGTTCGGGCGCGGAGGTGGTGCAGGAGCCGGTCGACCAGCCCTACGGGGTACGGGACTGCGCGTTCCGCGACCCGTCGGGCAACATGCTCCGCTTCAGCCAGCCGAGCAGTTCCTGACGAGGCCGGTACCCAGCAGCCCGGTAGCTGGCAGCAAGGTACCGAGCAGCCCGGTTCCCGGGCGAGCGCGGTACCTGACCCGCGCGGTTCCGGCCGGCGCCGCTCCGGGGACCCGCACCGCTCCCGGCCCCGCCGCTCCTACCGCGCCCCCTCCAGCCGGGCCGAGCGGGCCGCCGCGGCCTCGGCGACCCGGCGGCTCTCCCGCGCGGTGCGCTCGGCGTCGGCCACCCGCCCGCGGGCCTTCTCCACCTGCCAGTGCGCCGCGTCCCGCGCCGCCCCGGCCGCCTCCATCTCCCGCTCCAGGACGCCGATGTACTCCTGCGCCTGGCGCAGCCCGGCCTCGGCCCTGACCTGCTGCTGCTCGGCCTGCCGCACCTCGCCGTCCAGCCGGACGGCCTGCCACTGCGCCTCCTCGGCCTCCTGGCGCGCGCTGAGCATCTCCAGGAAGCCCGCGAGGTTCCGCACCGCGCCGGCCATCTGCTGCAGCAGGAATGCGGCCGAGGCGACGTCGTGCACCTCGAAGTTGTTCGCGCTGTCGGCCTCGTCCGACACCCGCAGGAACGGTCGTCCCGGGCGCCCGTCGGTCAACGAGTACGCGCACAGATCCACATCGAACCCCACTGTCTGGCGGGGGTCGCCCCGCCCCTGAAACATCGCCCCGGCATTCCAGCCCAGGTGCAGCACCCGGGACAGGTCGTCACCGAGAGCCCCGAAATGGTCTTCCGGTGAGTCGGCCATGTTGCACCACGGCGGACAGACGAATTGGAGGCACTCATCCATGACGGTCACCCTTTTCGTATCGTCACGAGCCGCCCCGGACTGGAGTGTTGATCACCCGGAGGGGGTACGGGTGGCGTGAGTGGCGATGACGGAGGGTGGCGAACTCGCCGCGCACGTACCGGTGATGGCGCTGCCCGAAGCGGCGTACGCACCTGCATGCGCATGCGTACGCGGCGGCAAGTCCCGTGGTTTGACGCGGAGTTACTTGCCGGTGAGTGCCCGGTCCACCAGTGCGCCGGCCGCGCCCGTGTACGAGGCGGGGTCGAGGAGCGCCGCCAGGGCCGGTTCGTCGAAGTGTTCGGCGATCGCGGGCACTGCCGCGAGGATCGCCGGCAGCCCCCGTCCCGTACGCTCCGACTCCGCCGCGGCGTCGGTGAGCAACTGCTTCGCGCGCGCCTTGCCGAGCAGCGGGGCGAGCACCGCCGCGACGCGCTCGGAGGTGACCAGGTGCTCCGTCAGCCGCATGTTGGCGCGCATGCGGTCGGGCCTGACCTGGAGCCCCTCGGCGAGTTCGGCGGCGGTGTGGGCCGCGCCGCCCGCCAGGCGCAGGCACTCGCGCAGCAGGTGCCACTCGGCGTGCCACGCGCCGGCGGAGCGCTCGTCCTCTGTGACCAGGCACTGGGTCACCGCGGCGGCCAGCGCCGGGACCTGGAGGGAGGCGCTGCGCACGAGGGTGGCGAGGACCGGGTTCCGCTTGTGCGGCATCGCGGAGGAGCCGCCGCGGCCGGCGACCGCGGGCTCGGCCACCTCGCCGACCTCGGTCCTGCCGAGGGACTGCACGTCCACGGCGATCTTCCCGAGCGCCCCGGTGACGACGGCCGTCGCGGCGGCGACGTCCGCGACCGGAGTGCGCAGGACGTGCCAGGGCAGGACGGCGGGCGCGAGCCCCGACTCGTCGGCGAACGCGGCGGTCAGCCGCTCGGCGTACGCGCCGGAGTCCTCCGTTCCGGCGCCGTCGAGCGCCGCGTACTCCAGATACCCGGCCAGCGTCCCCGCCGCCCCGCCGAGCGACACGGGCAGCCCGCCGTCCAGCACCCGCCCCACCCGCTCGGCGGCGTCCAGCACCAGCGCCCGCCAGCCGGCGGCCTTGAGCCCGAACGTCGTCGGCACCGCGTGCAGCGTCAGCGTCCGCCCGGCCATCAGCGTGTCGCGGTGCTCCGCCGCCAGCCCCTCCAGGGCGCGCGCGGTGCGCAGGAGGTCGGCGCGGACGAGCCGCAGCGCCCGGTCGCACACCAGCATCGCGCCGGTGTCGAAGACGTCCTGGCTGGTCGAGCCCCGGTGCACGTACTCCGCGGCCGCGGGGTCGCGTTCCGCCACGACCGCTGTCAGGGCCTTGACC
This sequence comes from Streptomyces phytophilus, assembly GCF_013870535.1. Taxonomy (GTDB): domain Bacteria; phylum Actinomycetota; class Actinomycetes; order Streptomycetales; family Streptomycetaceae; genus Streptomyces; species Streptomyces phytophilus. Next base: position 7,983 of record NZ_JACBXC010000162.1, read on the forward strand.
AGGCCGACGACCGGG
>NZ_JACBXC010001620.1 GCF_013870535.1 Streptomyces phytophilus
AGAGCCCCACCGGCCTCTACGCCGCCGGCGGCGTGCTCTTCGCCTTCGGCGGCGACAAGCCCGGCGTGCAGGCCCTCGACCCCCGTACGGGTAAGGAGCTGTGGCGGCGCCGCTGGGGCGAAGCCGACGACGGCGGCGGCGACTTCGCCGCCGGTGACGGTACGGCCTACCTCGTGGGCCCCGCGGGGGACGGCGCCGAGCGCGTCGAGGCCGTCGACCCCGCCTCGGGCGACGAACGCTGGACGTACCGGCAGGACTTCGGCTTCATCCACACCGTGACCGCCGCCGGGGGGCTCACCTACCTCGCCACCGACGGCGTCGTCGCGCTGGACAGCCGCAGCGGCCGCGAACGCTGGTCCGCCGGGTCCACGGCCTCCTCGCTCACCACCGGCTCCGGTCTCGTCCTCGCCGGCAACGGCGAGGAGGTCACCGCGTTCGACGCCGCCGACGGCGGGACGCGCTGGAGCCACGCCGCCGAGGACCCCACCGTCGTACTCGCCGCGGACGGCTTCGCCTTCGTCTGCGACGCCTACCTCCGCCTCGTCGTGCGCACCGCGGACGGCGGCAAGGAGTGGACCCGGCAGCTGGACTACCCCAGCACCGTGCACGCCGCAGGCGGCGGCCTGCTCTACGTCGAGGAGAAGGGCCGGCTCCACGCGTGGCGCGCGGCCACCGGCGACCCCGTCTGGTCGCTTCCGGACGCGGACTTCGTCGGGCTCGCCGGCGGCGCCGTCCACGTCCGGGGGAGCGGTACGGAAGACGCCCCCACGGGCGGGGGCGAGCGGCTGTACGCTCTGGATCCGGCCGACCGGAGCGTCCTGTGGGCGTACGACGGCGCCGGGTACGTCCACGACTTCACGGCCACCGCCGGGCTGGTGTTCGCCGGCCTCCCCGACGGGTACGTCACCGCCCTCAGACCCCCCACCGCACGCCGGCCGAACGGAGGCACGAGTGGAGCCCCTTGAGCCCGACGACCCCCGCTCCCTGGGCGGCCACCGCATCCTGGCGCGCCTCGGCAGCGGCGCCACGGCCGTCGTCTACCTCGGCCGCTCCCGCGGCGGGCGCCTGGTGGCCGTCAAGGTCGTGCACGCCGAGCGGCTGCGCCGGCCGGACGCGGTGGACCACTTCGTACGCGAGGTCGCCGCCACCGCCGCCGC
>NZ_JACBXC010001621.1 GCF_013870535.1 Streptomyces phytophilus
CTCCGCAAGCGCGGCCGGTGGTGCGATCGTCAAGGTGCTGCTCTCCCTCGCTCGGCGGGGCCGCGCGGGAGAGGCTGCGGTACGGGCGCACGCGGGTATGCCGGACACCGTCCGGGCAGCCCCGTTTGCGTCCGTGAGCCCAATCCGCGAGACCCGGACGTCATCGATCGCTGCCGGAGGTTCTCGGGCTCACGACATACGGACCCGCCGCCGCTCGGCAGGCATGGCCGTACGTCGCTTACCGTTGCGGGACAGCTCCGGACTCTCACCGGATTCCCCTGCGTCGGCAGCTGAGACGAGCATACATCTAGTGGCTCGTCTGGTAAGCACCCCTATATGTTGTGTCGTGTGTCGGTCGGGCGTCAGAGGTCCGCGACGAAGGCCCAGAGCGGCAGATCGGGCAGCGGGTACCAGTCGCGCTCGGGTGTCCGTATGAACCCCAGGCGCCCGTACAGCCGGTGGGCCGGGGCCATGTCCGGGGTGCTGGACAGCACCATCCGCCGCGCGCCCAGCTCCCGGGCGCGGTCCAGACAGGCCCGTACGAGCGCCTCGCCCACCCCCCGGCCGCGCGCCTCCCGCGCCACCGCCAGCATCCGGAACTCGCCCTCCGCGGGCCCGCTCAGCTCCGCGAACGGCGACCCCGCCGTCACGAAGGTCACGGCGCCGAGCACCCGCACGCCGTCCGGCCTGCCGTCCCCGTCGACCGCGACCAGCACCTCCGTGCGCTCCGCCGCCGCCCGGCGGCCCACGTCGCGCAGCTCGTGCACGTACTCGTCGTCCTCGCCGAACGTCAGCAGCCCGTCCGCCAGATACGCCTCGGCGACCAGGTCGCCCGCCCGCCCGTACTCCTCCGGCCGCACCGGCCGCACCGTGAAGTCCATGCCCCCGAGTGTGCCCTGCCCCACCGACAGCGGGCCGCCGCCCCCGGAGGCCGGGGACGGCGGCCCGTACGTCTGCGGCATCCGCCGCACCGCGCTCAGCAGCAGCGGAAGCCCTTGCGCGGGTCGTCGCCCGCGTCCATGCGCATCCGCTCGAACTCGCGCCGGGTGGGCGCCTCGGCCTCGGGGTCGTGCGTGCGCAGGTGCTCGACGTAGCGCTCGTACGCCGTGTCGCCGATCACCTCGCGGACGTACCACCAGACCTTGCGCCCGGCCGC
>NZ_JACBXC010001622.1 GCF_013870535.1 Streptomyces phytophilus
GTCCGGCGACGTCGGCGGGGGTCGGGGCGGTGCCGGGCAGCGGGGTCGCGTAGTTGAGGTACGGGCTGTCGGTGCCGGGGGAGAAGCCGGCGACGAAGCCGCCGGTCATGACGGCGTCGGGGCGGCGCCGGAGGTTGGCGACGGCGAAGTTCTGGACCTGTTCGTCCATGGGAGTAGCCACGGTGGTGTCGACCTCACGAAAGTCTCTGGTGTGTGAACGCAGGACAGAGCGCCCACGGCCTGGGGCGTGGGCATCGTGGGGCCGCCGTACGGGACGGTTCGTGTCCGGCGGTTCGAGCGTGCGGGTCCGCTACGGAAGCGGGCGGGCTGCTCGGCGCCGACGGCGGCCGCTGACGGGCGCCGGGATCAAAGGCTTCGTTCCTCACCGTGAGTGCGCCGACCGGACGGCCGGCGGATTCGTCCGTGCGAGCACGGACGCGCGCCAATGTGCCATGCCCGCCGCGCCCGTGCAACGCGTTTGCTGGATGAGACCGGAATGTCAGTGGCCGGTGCCACAGTACGGGCCATGGACATCGATCGGTTCTGGCACCTCGTCGAATCGGCGCGCTCCTCCGCGGCTGCGGGCGGTGTGCCGTTCGACGAGGCGCTCGTGCGGCTCCTCGCGGGTCTGCCCCCGCAGGAGATCCTCACGTACGCGGAGCGGTTCGGCGAGGTGCACGGTGCGCTGTACCGGTGGGATGTGTGGGCTGCCGCGTATCTGATCGGCGGGGGCTGCTCGGACGACAGCTTCATGGACTTCCGCGCGGGGGTGATCGCCCTCGGCCGCGAGTGGTACGAGCGCGCGGCGGCCGTGCCGGACAGCCTTGCCGGGCATCCGGCCGTCGCCGAGGCCGCGCGCGAGGGCCGCGACGAGGTCCTGTTCCTCGAAGAGGTGAACTACGCGGCGGGCGCGGCCTTCGAGCGCCTGACGGGCAGCAAGGACGCCTTCCACGAGGCGTGGTCGGCGTACCGGCCGGCGGACGGCCGGCGCGGCGCGGCGCACGACATGGGGGCGCATGACATGGGGGAGCCGTTCGACTTCGACGACGACGGGGAGATGCACAGGCGCCTGCCGCGGCTGGCGGGGCTGTATCTGGGTGCGGCGGACCGGATATAGCGGGGCGCGCGGGTACGTCGCGGGCGTGCCCGGCGGCGA
>NZ_JACBXC010001623.1 GCF_013870535.1 Streptomyces phytophilus
CAGCGTGGTCTCGGCCTCCTCGACGATCGCGAGCAACTGCTCCGCCGTGGCGGCGAGGTGCTGGGCGGCGTCGGTGAGCGCCACCCCGCGCCCGCGGCGCTCCAGCAGCGGCGTGCGGGTCTCGCGCTCCAGCTTGGCGATCTGCTGGGAGACGGCGGACGGGGTGTAGCCGAGGGCCGCCGCGGCGGAGCCGACGGAGCCGTGGACGGCGACGGCGTGCAGCGCCCGGAGCCGGGACAGATCGAGCATGGCCACTCCCAGGGTTCAGCGTTCCTACATCCAATCATGAAGCAATACGTGCTGGTGCTTCATGGTCGCCGGGCAGATCCTGGGGGCATGCGCCCGCTGCACATCGCACTCGCCGTCCTCGTCGCCTTCCTCTGGGGCCTCAACTTCGTCGTCATCGACGTGGGCCTCGACCACTTCCCGCCGCTGCTCTTCACCGCGCTGCGCTTCCTGGTGGCGGCGCTGCCCGCGGTGTTCTTCGTCGGCCGGCCGCAGGTCGCGTTCAAGTGGATCCTGGCGGTCGGGCTCGCGCTCGGGGTGGCGAAGTTCGGGCTGCTGTTCATCGGCATGGAGCGGGGGATGCCGGCGGGGCTGTCGTCGCTGGTGCTGCAGATCCAGGCGGTGTTCACCGCGGTCATCGCCGCGGTGGTGCTGGGGGAGCGGCCCGGGCGGATCCGGCTGGCCGGTATGGGGGTGGCGCTGTGCGGGGTGGCGCTGGCAGCCGTGGACGAGGGGGGCTCGGGGCCCCTGGGGGCGTTCGCGATCGTGCTCGCTGCCGCCTTCAGCTGGGGTGTCGCGAACGTCGTCATGCGCAAGGCCGCCCCGCCGGACGGGCTGCGCTTCATGGTGTGGGTCTCCTGCGTACCCGTGCTGCCGCTGCTCGCGCTGTCGCTGCTCTTCGAGGGGGCGGAGCGGGACTGGGACGCGCTGCGGTCGCTGGACTGGGCGGGCGTCGGCGCGGTCGTCTTCATCGCGTGGGTCGCCACGATCTTCGGCTTCGGGGTGTGGGGGTACCTGCTGCGCACCTACGACGCCTCGACGGTGGCGCCGTTCTCGCTGCTGGTGCCGGTCGCCGGGATGTCCTCCGCGGCGGTGTTCCTGGGCGAGGAGATATCGGGGCTGCGCTGGGTGGCGGCGCTGCTGCTGGTC
>NZ_JACBXC010001624.1 GCF_013870535.1 Streptomyces phytophilus
GCGACGAGACCCCCCGGCCGCCGGGCCCGCCGCCGCCTTCCGCAGCCGGCCCGACTTGATACGTAGGAAATTTCCTACGTATCATCGGCCCCATGAACATCACCCATGCGCAGTTCGTGACCCTGCCCGTCGCCGACCAGGACCGGGCCAAGACCTTCTACACCGACGCCCTCGGCTTCGACGTCGTCGCCGACCGGCAGCTGGGCCCGGTCCGCTGGCTCGCCGTCGCGCCCAGGGGCGCGCAGACCCACTTCGTACTCGCCGCCGCCGAGCAGGGCTTCACCCCCGGCAGCGTGCACGGCACGGCGCTCGTCAGCGCCGACCTCGACGGCGACTGCGCCGCCCTGCGCGCCGCGGGCGCTAAGGTCGAGGGCCCGGACGACCAGCCGTGGGGCCGCCAGGCGACGCTGGAGGACCCCGACGGCAACCGGTTCATGCTCTCCGCGGAGGGCTGACGCCCGCGGAGAGAGGAGACGGCGGCCTTGCCTGCCACCCCGACTGCCGAGGACACCCGCGGCGAGGACCGCGTCTTCGGCGCGCTGTCCAGTCCCGTACGGCGCGAGGTGCTGCGGCTGCTGCGCGACGAGGGCCCCCAGCCCGTACAGCAGTTGGCGGCGCACTTCGACATGCGGCGGCCCAGCCTCTCGGAGCACCTGAAGGTGCTGCGGGAGGCCGGGCTCGTCAGCGAGGAGCGGGCCGGGCGGCAGCGGATCTACCGGCTGGAGGCGGAGCCGCTGACGGAGGTACGGGACTGGCTGGGGCCGTACGAGCGGTTCTGGCGGGCGAAGCTGGCGGGTCTCGCGGAGCTGCTGGACGACCTGCCGGAGGCGGCCGGCGACGGGGACCGTACGGCCCCCGCGGACTCCGCGCACCGTACGAGCGGCACCGGGGCGGGGACATGAGCGTCCCCGGCTTTCCCGAGCCCGCCGACCCCACCGAGATCCGGCTCGACGCCTTCCTCCCCCACCCGCCCCGCAAGGTGTGGCGGGCCCTCACCGAGCCCGCGCTGCGCGCCCGCTGGCTCATGCCCGGCGACTTCCGCCTCGAAGTCGGCCACCGCACCACGATGCGGGCACTCCCCCGCCCCGGCACCGGCTTCTCGGGCACGGTGGCGGAGGAGGTCCTCGCGTACGAACCGGAGCGGATGCTCCGCGT
>NZ_JACBXC010001625.1 GCF_013870535.1 Streptomyces phytophilus
GCGCAGCAGCGGGCTGCGCTGGCCGTCCGGCTCGGTCAGGCCCGCGATCTCGTACGAGCCGAGCAGCCGCGCGTACACCGCGGGCCGCCCCTGCTCCGACAGGTCCACGGTGAAGCCGACCTCCCCCGCCGCGCGCGTGACGGAGATCCCGCGCCCGTCCGTGCCACTGGTCGCCGCGCCCTCGGCCTGCACCTGGGAGAACAGCTCCACCAGCGCCTCGTGCTGCTCCTGCGGCAGCCGCTGCGCGGCCAGCTCCAGGCCCAGCAGCGGGGCGCGCAGCCGCCCGTCGCGGGTGATCTCGAACTCCCAGGAGGCGCCGCTCAGCTCCTCCTGGCCCGTACCGACGAGGTAGCCGATGCCCAGGCGCGAGGAGCCGCCCGCGAGGTGCGCGAGCTGGTCGGCCTCGGCGGCGGTGGGCTCGGTGGCGACGATGACGAGGTGCGGCGCCCACTGCGTACGCCCCGTCTGCCCGGCGCGGCCGGTGAGCACGCTCTCGTGGCCCGCGTTGCCCAGCGCGTTGGCGCGCTGCGCGGACTCGGCCTCCATGACCTCGATGAGCGCCGGTACGTCCTCCAGATAGCGCACGCGCGTCGGCGCCAGCTCCGTCAGCCGCTCGCCGAAGCCGACGACGGTCACCGACATCCGGTCCGACCACCCGTTGGTGGCCAGCTCCGCGGCGATCGACGACAGCACCGCGAGCCGGTCCGCGGGGGCGCCCTTGACGGCGGCGATGCCGGGGACGGCCTCCAGGTTGAGCAGCAGCCGGGCCTCCTCGCGGGTGCCGAGGCTGGCGAGGCCGGGGTACGGGGCGGCGGCGTCGTCGCCCTCCTCGGGCTGCGGGTAGCTCTCGATGTCGGCGCGGTCGATGCGCCAGAACGTCTGGTCCTGCCCGGTATGCCACGGGGCCGGCGGCTCGCCGGCCACGCCGGCCAGCTGCAGGTACAGGTCGGCGTCGGTCAGCCAGGCGGCGTAGATGGTGGGCAGCGGGCGGGCGGCCTCGGTCAGCGAGGCGGACAGGCCGCGCAGGGCGCGGTCGAGGAACCGTACGCCGCCGGGGTCGGCGCCGACGAGCAGCGCGTCGCGGGCCAGCGCCGCGCGTCCCGTGGGCTCCGCGCCCGTACGGCCCGCGCCGCCGCTCTGGAAC
>NZ_JACBXC010001626.1 GCF_013870535.1 Streptomyces phytophilus
CCTCCGGGGCCCGGAGCCCCTCCCGGGTCCCGCCGGGCCTCCCTCAGCTGCGCCGGAGCCCTGCCCGGCCCGGCCCGTTCCAAGAGTTCTCCAAGTCGCCTGCAAGCGCCCCTCGCGACCGTGTGCCGGAATCGAATGGATCTGCCCAAGGAACGGTCATGACGCGACTGCTCGGCCGCCTCGGCGGCGTATGCGCGGCGCACCCCTGGCGGACGATCTCCGCCTGGCTCGTCGCCCTCGCCGCCTTCTTCGCCCTCGCCGGGGCGTTCGGCGGCACCCTGCACGACGACTACCGCGCGGACGGCACGGCCGCCCAGGCGGGCACCGACTTCCTCGCCGACGCCTTCCCGGAGATGTCCGGCACCAGCGCGCGCGTCGTCGTCCACAGCGACTCCGGCGACGACCTGCCGGCCGATGTCCTCGCCGAGGTGCGCCAGCGGCTCACGCGCGTGGAGGGCGCGTCCGTGGTGGACGAGCCGGTGCTCTCCCGCGACGGCGACACGGCGCTGTTCACCATCAGCTACCGCATCGAGATCACCGACATCAAGGGCACGGACGGCACCGACGCGCTGCGCGCCGCCGCCGAGCCGGCCGAGGCCGCGGGCCTGGACGTCGAACTGGGCGGGCAGGTACCGGAGAACGTCACCAAGCCGGCCATCACCGCCGAGCTGATCGGCATCGGCGCCGCCCTGGTCATCCTGCTGTTCGCGCTGCGCTCGTTCACCGCCGCCGGGCTGCCCCTGGTCGTCGCCATCGGCGGCCTCGGCGCCGGGTTCGCCGGCATCACGCTGCTCTCCGCCGCCACCGACATCGGCACCATCGCGCCCACCGTCGCCTCCATGGTCGCCCTCGGCGTCGGCATCGACTACGCGCTGCTGCTCGTCGGCCGGCAGGCGGAGGGGCTGCGCGCCGGCCTCTCGCCGCGCGCCGCGGCGGCGGAGGCGACGGCCACGGCGGGCGTCTCCGTGCTCATCGCGGGCGCCACCGTCCTGCTGTCCCTCTTCGGGCTCCGGCTCAGCACGATCGGGGTGTTCGCGTCCTTCGGGTACGCGACCTTCTGCACCGTCATCGCCGTGATGGCCGCCGCGCTGACGCTGGTGCCCGCGCTGTGCGGGCTGGCCGGGCACCGCGTCCTGCCGCGGG
>NZ_JACBXC010001627.1 GCF_013870535.1 Streptomyces phytophilus
GCCCGGCCAGCGCCCAGCGGCAGCCGGGCGGCGCGTAGCGGGCCAGGTACTCGGCGGTGAGCCCGCCGGTGAAGCCCGTGGCACCGAAGAGGATGAGGTCGTGCGGTCGGGACTCGTCTGCCATGGGGTACAGGGTGGTTCATCGGCGCCGTCCAGTCGACGCGGCGGACGGCGGATTCCGCTCGCGCGCCCCCGCGGCGGTGTCCGACCCGCGCGGGTGGTCCCCGCACTTGTGCCCACTGAAACGTGTTCTTATCATCTCTGGTGTTACACAGTTGGTGTCACACTGCTGGGGGCTTGATGGGGAGCACGGGGCACGGCCCGTTGCACGGCGTACGCGTGGTCGAGCTGGCCGGCATCGGCCCCGGCCCGTTCGCCGCCATGCTCCTCGCCGACCTCGGCGCGGACGTCGTACGGGTCGACCGGCCCGGCGGCCCCGGACTCGGCATCGACCCCGCCCACGACCTCACCAACCGCAACAAGCGCTCCGTCGTCCTCGACCTCAAGTCCGCGGCCGGCGCCGCCGCGGCGCTGGCCCTCGCGGAACGGGCCGACATCCTCGTCGAGGGCTTCCGCCCCGGCGTCGCGGAGCGCCTCGGCGTCGGCCCCGGTGACTGCCACGCCCGCAACCCCCGCCTGGTGTACGGGCGGATGACCGGCTGGGGCCAGGACGGCCCGCTGGCCGCGACCGCGGGACACGACATCGGCTACGTCGCCGTCACCGGCGCGCTCGGCATGATCGGCCCCGCCGACGGCCCGCCCGCCGTCCCCGCCAACCTCCTCGGCGACTACGCCGGCGGCTCGCTCTACCTCGTCGTCGGCGTGCTGTCCGCACTGCAGCACGCGCGCACCACCGGCGAGGGGCAGGTCGTCGACGCGGCCATCGTGGACGGCACCGCGCACCTGACGTCGATGATCCACGCCATGGCCGCCGCCGGCGCCTGGCACGACCGCCGCGGCGCCAACCTCCTCGACGGCGGCGCGCCGTTCTACGGCGTCTACGAGACCGCCGACGGGCAGTACATGGCCGTCGGCGCGCTGGAGCCCGCGTTCTACGAGGAGTTCGTCCGCCTCCTCGGCGTCTCCGGCACCCTGCCCGACCGGGCCGACCCCGCCGCCTGGGCGGAGCTGCGCGAGCGGC
>NZ_JACBXC010001628.1 GCF_013870535.1 Streptomyces phytophilus
GCACGCCGAGGGCGGCGGACACGGAGACACCGGAGATGACCACCGCGATGGCGCGGCCCGCCCGCTCCCGCGGGACGCTCGCGAGGGCCACCGCGAACGCGGTGGCGTCGAAGAGCCCGGCCGCCGCACCGGTCAGGGCCCGGCACGCGAGCAGCAGGCCGAAGCTGGTGGTGGTCACCGCGACCACGTTGCCCAGGATGAACACGACGAGCGTGCCGACGAGGACGGTGCGCTTGTCCAGCCGCATCGTCAGCGCGGTCAGCAGCGGCCCGCCGAAGGCGAGACCGAGCGCGTACGTCGTGACCAGCGCGCCGGCCGAGGAGACCGGGACGCCGAGGTCGCGCGCCATGACGTCGAGCACGCCGACCACGAGCAGCTCCGCGCCGCCCATGACGAACATGCCGAGGAACAACGTGCCGAGCACGCGGTTCGACCGCCGCGAGCCGCGGGAGCCTGCCTGGGTGTCCACGGGTCCTCCTTCCGGTGCGGCGGCACCGGATGCGCCGCCGCTGCCCCGTGGTCGGCGGCGTGTCCGGGAACCGGACACGGGTCCTGGTGAAGAATCGGCCGGAGGCGGCATGTCCGGTCCCGCGCGGTGGCTACGACCACGGGGCGAGCGGCGGGACGAGGGGTTCCGCCCGGAGAAGAGGAGCGAACCGTGAAGTACCTGCTGATGGTCTACGCATCGACCGAGGAGTGGGAGGAGCTGAGCGAGAGCGAGCGCGCGCGGATGGACGCGGAGTACGAGCAGCTGCTCGCGGACTGCACGGCGTCCGGCGAGTGGCTGGCCGGCGATCCGCTGGCCGGCCCGCCCGCCGGCCGGGCGGTCCGGGTGCGCGACGGGCAGGCGCTCGTCACCGACGGCCCGTACCTGGAGCTGAAGGAGCACATGGCCGGCTACTGGCTCGTCGACTGCGAGTCCATCGAGCGCGCCGCGGAGATCGCCGCCCGGTTCCCGGACGCCCGCCACTGGGGCGTCGAGGTCAGGCCGCTGCTCGGCCTCGGCGGCGCGGCGGACGCACTCTAGCCGTGGTCACCGAGGCCCGGCTGGAGGAGCACCTGCGGGAGCTGCTCCCGCAGGTGCTGGGCGCGCTCACCCGCCGTACCGGCGACTTCGACAGGTCCGAGGACGCGGTCAGCG
>NZ_JACBXC010001629.1 GCF_013870535.1 Streptomyces phytophilus
CCCCGACACCGGCCCCGACACCGACACCAGCACCAGCACCAGCACCAGCACCGACCCCGACGCCGTTCCCCTCCTCGCCGACCGGCCCCTCGTCGGCGGCGCGCCCGCCGCGTACGTCTGCCGGCACTTCGTCTGCGCCGCCCCGGTGACCGGGCCCGATGAGCTGCGCGCCCAGCTGGCCCCCGCCGCACCCCCGCGGGACTGACGCGCGGCACGCCTCGACGCGTGCCTGCCGCGCGAAGCCGCACTCACACCTTCAGGCCGCGCTCCAGCACCGCCAGCGCCCGGTCGGCCGTCTCCACCAGGTCCCCCGCCTGGTCCCCCGCCTGCTCCCCGTCCAGCCACGCGAACACCACCTGCGTCAGCGCCCCGAAGACCGCCCCGACCACCACCCGGATCGCGAAGTCGTCCCCCGACCGGCCGGTCCGCTCGGCGAGCACTGCGCGCAGCAGCTCGATGTTCCGGTCGATGTTCTCGTACAGCTGCGCCCGCAGCACCGGCACCTCGCGCATCAGCCGCATCCGCAGCGCGAACTCCGGCCGGAACTCGTCGCAGAGCGTCCGCAGCGACGCGACCACCGCCCCCCGCACCGCGGCGAGCGGCGGCTCGTCCGCCGGCCGGTCGCGGACGGCCTGCTCCAGCGCGGGGTCGTACTCGACGGTCAGGACGATGTCCTCCTTGGCCGCGAAGTACCGGAACACGGTGCTCTGCGAGACCTCGGCGGCCTCGGCGATCTGCTCGACGGTGGTCTGCTCGTACCCCTGCTCCCCCATCAGCCGGTACGCCGCCTGCCGGATGGCCCGGCGCGTGCGCAGCTTCTTCCACTCCCGCAGACCGAGCCCGGCCTCGGCGGCCGAAGCGGCCCGGGAGGCGGCGGCGGGCGAGGGAGCCGCGGCAAGTGGGGCGGCGGAGGTACGGGACGGTGCCATGCTCCTCATTGTCCTGTACCGGATTTGACGGAGGCCATTCCGGCGCCATCGCCCCATTTCCCCTCCCCCGGCGCCGGCACCGGCTGCTCCCCTCCCTTGCCGTCCGGCAGCAGCACGGCGGTGGCGACGGCCGTGAGCAGCGCGGCGGTTGCGCAGACCAGCAGGACCAGGTCCATGCCGTGGACGTACGCGGATTCGGCCGACTCCGCG
>NZ_JACBXC010000163.1 GCF_013870535.1 Streptomyces phytophilus
GACCCGCCCGCCGACCGGGTCGAGGTCGAGCGGTCCGCCGCCGCGGACGACGACACCCTGCCCACCGAGGAACCCTCCCGCAGCCCGTCCTCCGAGTCGGCTCCGCCGTCACCGGAGTCGTCGGCACCGGAGCCCTCCGAGGCATGGACGGACGCGGGCGAGGAGACGAGCAGCGCGCCGCCGCAGAGCCCGTCGAGCAGTTCGCCGGGTACGCCGTCGGACAGCGGCTCGTCGTCGGACGGCGGGACGACGAAGGGCGGTACGTCGAACGGCGGCGGCACGGACACGGGCGGCGGCAACGGCGGCACGCAGAACGGCGGTACGACGACCGACGGCGGCACGGCGCAGAACGGCGGCACGACGACCGACGGTGGCACCACGGACGACGGAGGGACGACGGACGACGGGGGCACCACCGACGACGGCGGCACGACCGACGACGGCGGCACCACGGACGACGGCGGGACGACGGACGGCGGGGCGGTGGAGGGCACGACCACCACCGGCACCGACTCCGCGGCGTCCGGCGAGACCGACGGCGCCCCCTCCGGCGAAGCCGCCTGACGGAGCCGCCGGCGCCCCGCAGACGGCCCCGCAGTCCATCCGTGGCCCCCGGCCACGCGAACACCGCGGGAGCGTGCGGCAGCGCCGGGAGGTGAATCCTTTCCGGCCCTCCCCGCCTCCTATCTCCGTACCGGCAGAACGGGCCGGGCGGAACCGGGAGGAAATGCCGATGATGGTCACCGGACTCGTCGTGATCGGAGCCTTGCTCGTGGGCGCATGCAGTTGGCACCTGATGCGGCGCTACCGGAGCCGAAGCTGACCGGCGCCCGCGTGCGGACCGGCTTCCGGATATGAGCAGCGCATGAACCGACGCTTCCCCTGGCCGGACGAGCGGCTGATCAAGGCCGCTCAGGACGGCGACGCCACTTCGCTCACCGCCGTCGTCACACAGTCGCAGCCTCATGTGCGCAAGTTGGCGGTCTCGCTGTGCGCCTCACCGCAGGACGCCGAGGACGCGGCGCAGGAGGCGCTGATCATCCTCTACCGGAAGATCGGCACCTTGCGGGCCACCGGCGCGCTCGCCTCCTGGATGTTCCGGATCGTACGCAACGAATGCCTCCGGCAGGTACGGCTGCTCGTCTCACGGAGCGCCGACGCACCGGCCGGACCGGAAGCGCCCGCGGAACCGTCCGCGGAGGACGCGGCGCTGCGCGGGCTGGAGGCGGAGCGGATCGCCGCCGCGGTCTGCGCCCTCCCCCGTGACCAACGACAGGTCCTGATCATGCGGGACGTACAGGGCCTGCCCGGCAGGACCGTCGCCCGTTCGCTCGGTCTGAGCAACGCCGCGATGAAATCGCGGCTGCACAGAGCACGCGCGGCACTGCGGCACTCGCTCGGAGGAGTCTCATGACACTGCACACCGTGAAACCCGCGCGGGAGGCGAAGACCCGGGCCACCGCACAGCCGCCGGTACCCGGGACGAACTTCGCCGGCACATCCGTCCCCCGCCATCTGGCGCGCGGCGCCGTCGGCTTCGGGCTGATCACCGCCTCGATCGGCCTGATACCCGTCATCGGCCCGGCCGCCCTGCTCGCGGCCCCGCTGTCCCTGATCGCCTTCCGCGGCTGCCCCACCTGCTGGCTGGCCGGCCTGGCACAGACGATTTCCCACGGCCGCCTGCAACGCCACTGCACGACCGACACCTGCACCCTCACCAGACCCCACCCGGCAGCAAACCCCACGAAGGCCCCGCCACCCGGCATCAACGCCCCAACCGCTCCCCGGTGACCGGTCCACGGCGGAAGGCGGCGCGGTAGGAGCCGCTCCCTCACGCCCCAAGCGGCGCGCCCCACATCAGAACAGCTTGAGCTTGCCGTCGTCCGTCCCCCGCAGCGCGTCGTAGTCCAGTACCGCGCACTCGATCCCCCGGTCCGCCGCCAGCACCCGCGCCTGCGGCTTGATCTCCTGCGCCGCGAACACCCCCCGCACCGGCGACAGCCGGGGGTCGCGGTTCAGCAGTTCCAGGTAGCGCGTCAGCTGCTCCACGCCGTCGATCTCGCCGCGCCGCTTGATCTCCACCGCGACGGTCGTCCCCTTCTCGTCCCGGCCCAGGATGTCCACGGGGCCGATCGCGGTGGGGTACTCGCGGCGGATGAGGGTCCAGCCCTCGCCCAGTGCCTCCATGCGGTCGGCGAGCAGTTCCTGGAGGTGGGCCTCCACCCCGTCCTTGACCAGGCCCGGGTCGACGCCCAGTTCGTGGGACGTGTCGTGCAGCAGCTCCTCGATCGTAATGATCAGTTTTTCGCCTGCCTTGTTCTCGACCGTCCACACTGCGACACCGTCCTGCTCACCTTCTTTCAGAGTGCACGGTGGTGACATCCAGTTGAGGGGCTTGTACGCACGGTCGTCGGCGTGGACGGAGACGCTGCCGTCTGCTTTGACCAGGATCAGCCGGGGTGCGGAGGCGAGGTGTGCGGTGAGCCGCCCGGCGTAGTCGACGGAGCAGCGGGCGATGACGAGGCGCATGGCGCACCACGCTACTCGACTCCCGGCGCACCCTGCGATCTGACCCCTGATGCACCTTTCGGCAATGGCCAGTTGTGTACGCGTTCTTGTGGTGGAGCCGCATCCTCCGCCCTACGGTGGAAGCAGGCGGTTGCCACATGGGTACCGAGAGTGGTGATCGCCGTACCTGTCCGGTCAGGCCCCGCCCGAACCCCGCGGGGCTGCGAGAGGAGAATCCATGTCGCTGGACGTCCCACCTGCCCTGCTCGATCAAGCCGAGCGGGGAGAGGTCGACGAAAGGGAGTTTGTCGACTGCGTCCGGACCTCGCTTCCCTATGCCTGGGACATGATCAGTTCCCTGGTGGCACAACTGAAGGTCGACGGCGGCGACTTCGCCGACAACAAGGTCCCGCCCCCGGACGAGCACGCCCGCGGCCAGCTTTTGCGCGCGCTCGCCAGCAATGCGATACGGGGGGCGCTGGAACGCCACTTCGGCGTCCGGCTCGCCTTCCAGAACTGTCATCGCGTGGCGGTGTTCCCCCTGGAAGCCCCGACAGAGGAGCCTCTGGCCCGCTTCACCTCGGTGCGGGCGCAGTTGCTCAACCAGTCACCGGAGCTGCGTGACTGCTGAAGGGCCCCAGGACACCCCCCGCGCTGCCGCTCCCCACGCCGTCCGCTCGCGCCGCCCCACCCGGTGGTCAGCGAGCGAGGAGCGGCAGCACCTCCGAACCGATACGCCGCACGTTCCGCTCGGTGGCGCACAGCTCCCCCGAGCCCTCGACGAGCAGCGCGAAGCGCGTGATGCCGGTACGTTCCGCGGTCGCCGCCAGCCGGTCGGCGCACAGCCGGGGCGGGCCCACCGGATGCAGCGCGCACAGCAGTTCGGTGTACGCCTCCGGATCGCGCATCGGACGCCGTCTGCCGTCCACCGTCTGCATCGCGCCCACGCCGCTGCGGAACGCCCCCGGGAGGGAAGTGCGCAGCAGCTCCGCCGCGCCTTCGGGGGTGTCGTCGACCTGGGCCACGCCGGCCGAGACGTGTTCCGCCGCGTCGATCGCCTCCGGGCTCATCCCGGCCTCCCGCGCGGTACGCCGCCACAGCCGCACCATCTCCGCCTTCTCCTCACTACCTCAACCATCACTCACACCTACCGCCCAGTACGAGAAGATCAAGGACCCGGCCAACGGGTACTTCAGCCCGGACGGCATCCCCTACCACAGCGTGGAGACACTGCTCGTCGAAGCGCCCGACCACGGGCACGAGACGACGTCCGAGGCGTTCAGCTACTGGATGTGGCTGGAGGCCGCGTACGGCAGGGTCACCGGCGACTGGGGCCCGTTCAACAACGCCTGGGAGGTGACCGAGCAGTACATCATCCCGACCCAGACCGACCAGCCCACCAACAGCTCGTACAACCCGGGCGCGCCCGCGACGTACGCGCCCGAGCACCCCGACGTCACGCAGTACCCTGCGCAGCTCGACCAGTCCGTGCCCGTCGGCCAGGACCCGCTGGCGGCCGAACTGGCGTCCGCGTACGGGACGATGGACATCTACGGGATGCACTGGCTGCTCGACGTCGACAACACCTACGGCTACGGCAACACCCCGGGCACCGGCGGCCAGAACGGCCCCGGCCCCGGCCCGTCGTACATCAACAGCTACCAGCGCGGCTCGGAGGAGTCGGTGTGGGAGACGGTCCCGCAGCCGACGACCGACCTGTTCGAGTACGGCGGCCCCAACGGCTACCTCGACCTCTTCGTGGGGGACGCCTCCTACGCGCGCCAGTGGAAGTACACCAACGCGCCCGACGCCGACGCGCGCGCCGTGCAGGCCGCGTACTGGGCGCTGACCTGGGCGACCGCGCAGGGCAACGCGGGCCAGATCTCCGCCTCGGTGGAGCGCGCCGCGAAGATGGGCGACTACCTGCGGTACTCGATGTTCGACAAGTACTTCAAGAAGATCGGCGACTGCACCAGCCCCACGGGCTGCGCCGCGGGCAGCGGCCGCAACTCCCAGCACTACCTGCTGTCCTGGTACTACGCCTGGGGCGGGGCCGCGGGCGGTGGCGGCGGCTGGGCCTGGCGCATCGGCGACGGCGCCGCCCACCAGGGCTACCAGAACCCCTTCGCCGCCTGGGCGCTGTCCACCGTCCCGGAGCTGACCCCCCGGTCCCCCACCGCGAAGAGCGACTGGTCGACGAGCCTGACCCGGCAGCTGGAGTTCCTGCGCTGGCTGCAGTCCTCGGAGGGCGGGCTCGCCGGCGGCTGCACCAACAGCTGGGAGGGCCGGTACGGCGCCCCGCCCGCGGGCACGCCGACCTTCTACGGGATGGCCTACGACTGGCAGCCCGTCTACCACGACCCGCCCAGCAACAACTGGTTCGGCATGCAGTGCTGGGGCATGGAGCGGGTCGCGGAGCTGTACTACGCCTCGGGCAACGCGACGGCGCAGGAGCTGCTGGAGAAGTGGGTGGCCTGGGTCACGCCGGAGATCACCGCGGAGCCCGACGGCACGTTCAGCATCCCGGCGACGCTGTCCTGGGACGGCGCCCCGGACACCTGGGACCCGGCGAGCCCCGGCGCCAACGCCGGGCTGCACGTCTCGATCGCGGAGTACGGCACGGACGTGGGCGTCGCGTCCGCGCTGGCCAAGACGCTGACGTACTACGCGGCCAAGGCCGGCGACACCGCGACCGCCGAGGTCGCCAAGCGGCTGCTGGACGCGCTGGCCGCGAACACCGACGCCCTCGGCATCGCGGTGCCGGAGACGCGCGCGGACTACGGGCGCTTCGCGGACGAGGTGTACGTCCCGGACGGCTGGTCGGGAACGATGCCCAACGGCGACACCGTCGAGCCGGGCGTGACGTTCATCGGGCTGCGCTCCTGGTACCGCGACGACCCGGACTGGCCGAAGGTGCAGGCGCACCTGGACGGCGGGCCGGCACCGGAGTTCACGTACCACCGCTTCTGGGCGCAGGCGGGGCTGGCGATCGCCTTCGCGGTGTACGCCGAGCTGTTCCCGTCCGCCTGACGCGGCGGGCCGGCCGCCGCCCCGCCACGCGGGGTGGCCGGCCGGCTGCGCCGCGTCGGAACGCCGGCCGGGCCCGGTGCGGGAGGCCGGGCCCGGCCGGCCCCGCCGCTCCCCGGTACGGGCCTTCTCGCCCCTGACCCCGCGCGGGCCCGTACCGGGGCTCCGACCTGCCAGGACATGGCGGGGAATAGGGTTGCGCCGACACACGTTCTCCGGTGTGATTGAGCTTTCAACCACGGAGAGGGTGAGTCCGGTGCAGTTCGGGATCTTCAGTGTGGGCGACGTGACGCAGGACCCCACCACGGGTCGGGTGCCGAGCGAGCACGAGCGGATCAAGGCGATGACCGCCCTCGCCCTCAAGGCCGAGGAGGTCGGCCTCGACGTCTTCGCCACCGGCGAGCACCACAACCCCCCGTTCGTCCCCTCGTCCCCCACCACCATGCTGGGCTGGATCGCGGCGCGGACGGAGCGGCTGATCCTGTCCACGTCCACCACGCTGATCACGACGAACGACCCGGTGAAGATCGCCGAGGACTTCGCGATGCTCCAGCACCTGGCGGACGGCCGGGTGGACGTGATGATGGGCCGCGGCAACACCGGACCCGTCTACCCCTGGTTCGGCCAGGACATCCGGCAGGGCATCCCGCTGGCCGTGGAGAACTACGCGCTGCTGCACCGGCTGTGGCGCGAGGACGTCGTCGACTGGGAGGGCCGCTTCCGCACCCCGCTGCAGGGCTTCACCTCCGCCCCGCGCCCGCTGGACGGCGTGCCGCCGTTCGTCTGGCACGGCTCCATCCGCTCGCCGGAGATCGCCGAGCAGGCCGCGTACTACGGTGACGGCTTCTTCGCCAACAACATCTTCTGGCCGAAGGAGCACTTCCAGCGGCTGATCGAGCTGTACCGCACGCGCTACGCCCACTACGGCCACGGCACGCCCGAGCAGGCGGTCGTCGGCCTCGGCGGGCAGGTGTTCATGCGGAAGAACTCGCAGGAGGCGGTACGGGAGTTCCGGCCGTACTTCGACAACGCACCGGTGTACGGGCACGGGCCCTCGCTGGAGGACTTCACCGAGCAGACGCCGCTGACCGTGGGCAGCCCGCAGGAGGTCATCGACAAGACGCTGACGTTCCGCGAGTCCTTCGGGGACTACCAGCGCCAGCTCTTCCTCCTCGACCACGCGGGCCTGCCGCTGAAGACCGTGCTGGAGCAGCTGGACCTGCTCGGCGAGGAGGTCGTGCCGGTGCTGCGCGAGGAGTTCGCGAAGAACCGCCTGGCGGACGTGCCGGAGGCGCCGACCCACGCCGCCCTCGTGGCGGCGGCAGCCGCCGGGAAGAGCGAGAAGAGTGAGAAGGAGGAGGTGTCGAAGTGACCGCGCTGAAGCTGACCGTCGTCTCGGCCGGGCTGAGCGTGCCCTCGTCCACCCGGCTGCTCGCCGACCGGCTCGCGGAGGCGGTGCGGCGCCAGCCGGCCGACGACGACCGGCAGGTCGAGGTGCAGGTGGTCGAGCTGCGCGACCTGGCGGCTGACATCGCCCACAACACGGTCACCGGCTTCCCGTCCGCGGCCCTCGCCGAGGCGATCGACGCGGTCACGGGCGCCGACGGCCTGATCGCCGTGACGCCGGTCTTCTCCGGTTCGTACAGCGGGCTGTTCAAGTCGTTCTTCGACGTGATCGGGGCGGCGGACGACGGCGCGCTGGCCGGGAAGCCGGTGCTGGTCGCGGCGACCGGCGGGACGGCGCGGCACTCGCTGGTGCTGGAGCACGCCATGCGGCCGCTCTTCGCCTACCTGCGGTCCGTCGTCGTGCCGACCGCGGTGTACGCGGCGGCCGACGACTGGGGCGGCAGCGGCGACCCGCTGACGGACACCCTGCCCGCGCGATGCGCGTGGGCAGGGTGTCCGTCAGCGGGTCGCCGCTGCCGGACACCCTGCCCACGCGCAACGCGCGGGCGGCGGGCGAGCTGGCCGAGCTGATGCACGGCCGCCAGTCGCGCCCGGCGGCCGGCGGGCCCGAGCAGGTGGTCCCGTTCGAGCAGCAACTGGCCGCGCTGCGGCCGGAGAACCGGAAGGAGTGACATGAGCGAGGAGTTCCGGGGCTTCAACGCCTTCGGTCCCGACGGTGAGCCCGCCGCGAGCCGCTGGAGCGACGCGCTGAACATCTTCGCGGCGCCTCAGGCGGCGGACACGGCCTCCCGCTGGGAGCAGGCCGGGTCGCTCTTCGGGTCCAAGGACTACGTCGGGGCGGCGAAGCTGCTGGCCACGGTGGTCGAGGAGTACCCCGAGCAGGTCGCCCCCCGGCTGCTGCTGGCCCGGGCGTACTACCACTCCGCGCAGCTGACCCGCGCCGAGACCGAGCTGCGCGCGGTCCTCGACCGCGACCCGGTCGAGCACTACGCCCACCTGATGCTGGGCCGCACGCTCCAGCGCCAGGGCCGCGAGCAGGAGGC
>NZ_JACBXC010001630.1 GCF_013870535.1 Streptomyces phytophilus
GGCGCGGTCGTCGAGGGCGGGCCGGGGCAGCGCGACCTCATGGACTCCGTCGACCGCAGACTGCGCGGCGGCGCGCACGGCCCGGACCACACCGAGATGCTGCGCCACTGCCAGTGCATCGTCTCCGACGACCTGGCCGGCAGCGGGTACGCGTACCTGCGCGACGGCCGGGTGGAACTGCTGGCGGCGACGTCGCGGCGGATCGCGGCACGGCTGCTGACGGCGGCGCTGCTGAGCCTGGCGCCGGGGGTGACGGCGCGGGTCGCGGACCTGACGGCGGACCAGGAGTGGGCGGTGGACGTGGGCCTGGCGGCGGGCCTGGAGCTGACGACGGCGGGCTACGTATGCGTACGGGGCATGCGCCCCCCGGCGCCGTACATCCCGTCGGGGCTGTTCCTGTAGCCGGACGGACCCGGAGCCCTGTCTAGCTGCCGGGGCGGACGAGGCCCGACTCGTAGGCCAGGACCACCAGTTGGGCCCGGTCGCGCGCGCCCAGTTTGGCCATCGTGCGGTTGACGTGGGTCTTCACCGTCAGCGGGCTGACCTCCAGCCGGCCGGCGATCTCGTCGTTCGCCAGCCCGCGCGCCACCAGGCCCAGCACCTCGCGCTCCCGGCTCGTCAGGGCGGCGAGGCGGTCCGGGGCCGGCCGGCGGCCGGTGGCGTCGGGGGTGCCGCCCGGCGAGGTGTCGCCGCCGGCGAGGAAGCGGGCGATCAGCCCCTTCGTCGCCGTGGGCGACAGCAGCGCGTCGCCGTCCGCCGCCACCCGGATCGCGGCCAGCAGCTCGCCGGGCTCCGCGCCCTTGCCGAGGAAGCCGGACGCGCCGGCGCGCAGGGCCTCGACGACGTAGTCGTCGACCTCGAAGGTCGTCAGGATCACCACGCGCACGTGGCGCAGGCCGTCGTCCTCGGAGATCGTGCGGGTGGCGGTCAGGCCGTCGGTGCCGGGCATCCGGATGTCCATGAGGACCAGGTCCGCGCCCGTCTCGCGGACGAGCCGCACCGCCTCCGCGCCGTCGCCCGCCTCGCCGACGACCTCCATGTCCGGCTCGGAGTCGACCAGGACGCGAAACGCGCTGCGCATCAGCGCGTGGTCGTCCGCCAGCACCACCCGGATCGGCCGCGTCCGCGGCGGCGGGAC
>NZ_JACBXC010001631.1 GCF_013870535.1 Streptomyces phytophilus
CACCCCCGGGCCGACCGGCCGGTAACCACGCCTGGCGGAGCCGCGGACTCCGCTCTATGGTGCGAGGCATGCCCCAGCTGCCGGACGTGGTGCTCTGGTCCATACCGGCCTTCGTGCTGTTCACCGTCGTCGAGGCGGTGAGCTACCGGCTGCACCCCGACGACGACACGGCCGGCTACGAGTCCAGGGACGCCGCGACGAGCATGACCATGGGGCTCGGCAGCATCTTCTTCGACCTGCTGTGGAAGATCCCGATCGTGGCGGTCTACGCCGGCGTCCACGAACTGACGCCGCTGCGGATCCCGGTCGAGTGGTGGACGCTGCCGCTGATGCTGCTCGCGCAGGACTTCTTCTACTACTGGTCCCACCGAGGCCACCACGTCATCCGGATCCTGTGGGCGTGCCACGTGGTGCACCACTCCAGCCGGAAGTTCAACCTCAGCACCGCGCTGCGGCAGCCCTGGACGGGCTTCACCTCGTGGGTGTTCTACCTGCCGCTGGTCGCCGCCGGCGTCCACCCGGCGGCCCTGGCGTTCTGCTCCTCGACCAACCTCGTCTACCAGTTCTGGATCCACACCGAGCGCATCGGCACCCTCTGGCGCCCCTTCGAACTCGTCTTCAACACCCCCTCCCACCACCGCGTGCACCACGCCTCCCAGGGCAACTACCTGGACCGCAACTTCGGCGGCATCCTCATCGTCTGGGACCGGCTCTTCGGCTCCTTCGAACCGGAGCGGGAGCCCTGCCACTACGGGCTGACGAAGAACATCACGACGTACAACCCGCTGCGCGTGGCCACCCACGAGTACGCGGCCCTCGCCCGCGACGTACGCGCCGCCCGCGACTGGCGCGAGGGCCTGTCCCACCTCTTCCGTCCCCCCGGCTGGCACCCGCCCCGCAACCCGGCCCCCTCTCCGGCCGCCTCCCCGGCCCCCGTCTCGCTCACCAGGTCTTCCCGGCCTGCGCCCTGACCGTGCGGTCGATCCGGTCGACGAAGTCCGTCACCGCGATTTCCGGGGGGATCGCGCCCGGTTCCTCCCCGCCGCGGGCTCCCGGCCGTCCCGCGAGGACGTGCGGCACTCCGTACGCCAGACTGGGCGCATGGCCGAAGCCGCCGTACCGACCCACCGCCCCCGC
>NZ_JACBXC010001632.1 GCF_013870535.1 Streptomyces phytophilus
GCCAGCTCCTCCCCCACCGCGACTCCCCCGGCACCCGCGTCGCCGGCACCGAGGTCCGCGACTGGCCGGGCACCGGCTGGCGCGGCGCCATCGAGGGCTTCTACGGCGTCCCCTGGTCCCACGAATCGCGCCTGGACCAGCTCTCGTTCTACGGCGAGCACAAGATGAACATCTACGTCTACTCGCCCAAGGACGACCCGTACCTGCGCGAGCGCTGGCGCGAGGCGTACCCGCCGGACGAACTCGCCCGCATCGCCGAGCTGGTCGAGCGCGCCCGCGCCCACCACGTCGAGTTCACCTACGCCCTCTCCCCCGGCCTGTCCGTCTGCTACAGCTCGGACGCGGACGTGCAGGCGCTGAACGACAAGTTCCAGACGCTGTGGGACATCGGCGTACGCACCTTCGCCGTGCCGCTGGACGACATCAGCTACACCGACTGGAACTGCGCCGCAGACGAGGAGCGCTTCGGCACCGGCGGCGGCGCCGCGGGCGCGGCGCAGGCGCACCTGCTCAACCGCGTGAACCGCGAGTTCGTCCGCACCCACGACGGCGCGGAGCCGCTCCAGATGGTGCCGACGGAGTACTACGACACCACCCCGTCGCCGTACAAGAAGGCGCTCGCCGAGCAGTTGGACGAGGACGTGCTGGTGGAGTGGACCGGCATCGGCGTCGTCGCGCCCGTGATGACCGTCGCGCAGGCGCGCGACGCCCGCGAGGTCTTCGGCCACCCGATCCTGACCTGGGACAACTACCCGGTCAACGACTACGCGCAGGACCGGCTCCTGCTCGGCCCGTTCAACGGCCGGGAGAAGGGCCTGCCGGGCGAGCTGGCCGGGATCACCGCCAACCCGATGAACCAGGCCGCCGCGTCGAAGATCGCGCTGTACACGGTCGCCGACTTCGCCTGGAACGACGCCGCGTACGACCCGCGGGAGTCCTGGGCCGGGGCGCTCGCCGAACTGGCGGGCGGCGACGGGCGGACCACCGCCGCGCTCCGGGCCTTCGCGGACGCCTCGTACGGCTCGGCGCTCAACCCCGGGCAGGCGCCGGAGCTGTCGGCGGCCATCGCCGCGTACTGGGACGGCGGTGACGACGACGCCCTGGACGACGCGCTGTCGGCCCTGGAGGCCGCGCCC
>NZ_JACBXC010001633.1 GCF_013870535.1 Streptomyces phytophilus
TCGTCGGCGGGCTCGCCGTCGTCGTCCTGGGCGGCGGGGCGGGGGTCGCGCTGCTGCGGCGGGCGCGGTAGCGGCTCAGAGGTCCGTCAGCTGGAAGTCCCCGTTCGCGACCGGGTAGGCGGTGATGACGAGCGTGTGCGGGCCGAAGAGGCGCAGCGGCTGCATGGAGCGCCGCCGGGTGCGGGGCACGCGGAACGCCCGCGCTTCGCGGTCCCAGTCGTACCCGGTCTCGATGAGGATGTCGTACGTCCCGGCACGGAGGTCGTACAGGTCCGCCCGGGCGGAGGCGGGGATGCGGACGACGAGGTACGGATCGGCCCGTCCCAGCGCCATCCGGTCGCCGTAGGACGACAGCGTGCACACGGTGTCTTCGGTACCGGCCTCGATGCACAGGTGCTGACGCCCCCGGACCGGCGGCGGCACGATCGTCTCGTACCCCGGTTCGACCAGCCGCGGCTGGTACGGGACCGGGCGGCCGGCGGGCGGGCGCGCCGCCGGCACCTTCACCGGGGGGCCGCCGCGGCTGAGTCTCCTGAGCAGAACGGCCGCGACGGTGATCACAGTGGCGAGGAGTAGGAACAGAATGTATAAACGCATGCCCTCCGCCGTCCGCTCGCGCCGAGGTGAACGCCAGTCCTCACCGCACATCCTCCCCCAGCGGAGCCGCGGCGGTCGAGGGTCGGGAAACCCGGCCCTCAACTCCTGCCCGTCTCCGAACGGACCACCGCCACCGGGCAGTTGGCGTGGTGCAGCAGCGCCTGGCTCACCGAGCCCAGCAGCATCCCCGTGAAGCCTCCGCGCCCCCGCGCGCCCACGACCACCAGCGCCGCCTCCCGGCTCGCCTCGATCAGCGCCTCCCGGGGGCCGCCGCGCAGCACGCGGCGGTCGACGGGCACGTCCGGGTAGCGCTCCTGACGGCCCGCCAGCGCCTCGGCGAGCAGCCGCTCCTCGTTCGCCGCCAGGTCGCCGGCCCCGCTCGCGTACGGTGCGGCCGGGTCCTGCGGGGGCGGGACCTCCGCCTTCCACGGCGACCAGGCGTGTACGGCGAGGATGCCGGTGCCGCGCATCGCGGCCTCGGCGAAGGCGAACTCGATCGCCGCGTCGCCCGCCGGCGAGCCGTCCACGCCCGCCACCA
>NZ_JACBXC010001634.1 GCF_013870535.1 Streptomyces phytophilus
TGCCCTGGGGCGGCTGCGGAACCCCCACTGCGTGCTGCATTCCGTGCACCCTCGCTCTTGACCCGTCACGTACCGACACCAGGCTGGTCATGGCCCTACCGCGGTCCGCGGCCTAGCCCCGCACGGTACCCGTACGACCCGCCATGGTGGGAACGATCCTGCCAGGAGCCCCGCCGGACCCTAGTCCCAGGTGTGCTCTCCGCCGAACAGCAGGGTGTGCTCCAGCACGTCCTCCATCGGGTCGTCGATCTGCCCGGTGCGCAGGAGCGCGAAGCTCGACCCGTTCGAGACCGTGCCGCCGTTGTAGTGCTCGTCTGCGGCCGCGACTCCGCCCTGCAGTCCCACGCCCGCCGGCGCCGCGACCATCGCGACCGCCACCCGTGCCCATACGCGCATACGCGTTTCTCCTCGTCGTCGGTGTTGCCGAGTGCTTCTGACGGGGACTCGGCAGTCCCGCCTTCCTATCCGCCGGAGGGGCGGCGAGGTTACGCCTTCGTACCGAGGAGAAGATCCGGAACTCCAATGGCGGTACGGGGCGTCTCTGTCATCCGAGCGGCGGGAGACGAAGGACGGCGAAGGAGCGGCGGATGAGTGGTGGCCAAGGGGCGGACGGCGGGCCGCGGTTCGGCCCGTACCGCGTGGCCGGATCGCTGGGCCGCGGCGCCATGGGGCAGGTGTTCCTCGCCCGCGACGCCGCCGGGCGGACGGCGGCCGTCAAGGTCGTGCACTCCTTCCTCGCCCGCGACCCCGAGTTCCGCGTCCGGTTCGCCCGGGAGGTGGCGGCGGCGGGGGCGGTGGCGAGCCCGTGCACGGCGGCGCTGCTGGCCGCGGACCCGGACGCCGCACGGCCCTGGCTGGCCTCCGCGTACGTCGAAGGGCCGACGCTCACCGCGCTGCTGAGGGCCCACGGGCCGCTGGACGAGCGGCGGTTGCGGGACCTGGCCGCCGCGCTGGCGACGGCGCTGGAGGCGATCCACGCGGCGGGGATCGTGCACCGGGACCTGAAGCCGTCGAACGTGATCGTGGGCGCAGGCGGGCCGTGCGTCATCGACTTCGGGGTGGCCCGGGCGGCCGACGCCACGCGGCTGACGGGCACCGGCGTGCTGATGGGCACCGCCGGGTACGCGGCGCCTG
>NZ_JACBXC010001635.1 GCF_013870535.1 Streptomyces phytophilus
CGTACAGGATTTCGTGGCGCCGGGCCGAGCCCTCGGGGAGCTGGTGCATCAGCTCGTCGAGCACCTCGATGTCGTGCACGAGCTGCCAGACGTCCTCGTCGCGTACGGCGATCTCCGCCTGGCGCAGGCGGTAGAGGTGATCGTCACCGGCGGTGTCGGGGGAGCCGTAGCGGGTGCCGCGGGCCTGGCTGCCGGAGATGTTCGGATTGGCCGCCAGCTCCACCAGCAGGTCGACGGTCTCGCCGCCGTCGGCGGCGGGCGCGAGCAGGACGCTGCGGTTGTACGGGTGCAGGCCCTGGACGGGGGAGCCGTCGCGGAAGACGAACCCCTCGGCCTGCCCGCCCGGGCCGCGGTCCGGGTCGAAGCCGAGGTCGAAGACGGCCTCGACGCGGCGGCCGGCCCACTCCGCCGGTATCTCCGCGGTGGCCCGCAGCCAGGTCGTCCCCCACGGCCTGCCCCAGGTGTCGCCGAGCGCGATCGGCCCGTAGGGCGCGCGCAGGGCCTCGGCGAGCGGTACGGGTTCGCCGTCGACGCTCCAGGCGCCGAGTGCCAGCGCGCGGGTGGCGGGGTACAGGGCCGGGCGAACGGACCGCTCCAGGAGCTTGCGGATACGTGCTTCGGTGATCCGGCGGTCGTCATGCACGGTGCGGGTCCTTTGCGTGTGGGGTGTCCCCGGGATGTCCCGGACGTTGCCTTCGGGCGGCGTTGACCGCGCGCTGCCCGGATTGGCGGCTATGTAAATCTCGTGGATTGCCCGATGTCAACGCTCCGGACAGGGCCGTCTCCTGCTGGCTCTTGCAGGCTTGCTCGCGGAAGGTATACAGATGAGGGCCTAGAAAGCGCGTTCTTCCAGGTCCCGACCTCCCGGCGAATTCTGTGGGATGCTCGGTCTCTGACCTGACAACGTGACGAGATCGGACACTAAGTACTTTTACAGTTGGAGCGGAAGAAGCCGATGTACGAGTCGAGCGGACTGTCCGTGACGGACGAGGCGCTGGCCGAGGTCAGTGCCTGGGCGGCGGGTCGGGAGGACCGGGCGGTCCGGCTGGCGATCGTGCGGGACGCCGCGGCGGGACTGTCGGTCTCCGAGAGCGCGCGCACCCTCGGGGTGTCGCGGCCGACGGTGACGGCGT
>NZ_JACBXC010001636.1 GCF_013870535.1 Streptomyces phytophilus
GGCCGTGCCGGTCGCGCCGCCGTTGTGGCCGCCGGATCCGGTCAACGTGTGCATACGAACAATCCCCCTTGGCGTCGCGCGCTCAGTCCAGCGGCAGCGCGTAGACGCTGCTCCCGCTCGCGACCACGGCCGTGTCCTTGCCGACCGCCACCCGGCGCCGGTGAGCGTACTTCGGCTTGCCCGGCCGCATGTCGGTGAACCGCCACAGCAGGTCGCCGCCGTCCGCGTCGTACGCCAGCACCTGCGTGTCGTCGCCCGCGATCAGGAGCTTCCCGTCGGGCGTGACGTGCAGCGCCGGGGCCTGGACGAGCACCCCGACGTAGGCCAGCTGCGGGTTGCGCTTCCACTGCTCCTCGCCCGAGTCGCGCGCCACCGAGTGCACGGCGCGGAACGTGTCGAGGGCGTGGACCGTCTCGCCCTGCACGGCGGGCGGGCCGAAGTTCTGCGGGTTCGTGCTCTCCATGTCCTCGTCCCACGGCTCCGCGGTCAGCTTCCACAGCTCGGCGCCGTCACCGGTCACGTCGAACCCGCGCATGTCCTTGCCGGCGGTGGCGACCAGCAGGTCCTCGCCGGCCGCGGCCCAGTGGCCACCCGCCATCCCGGCGTACTCCTGCGCCCACCGCTCCTCGCCGCTGCCGAGGTCGAGCGCGGAGACCGTGACCGGCTTGTCGCGGTGCGTGGCGTCGTCGTCGGCCTCGGGCACCAGGACGACGGAGCCGCCGAGGAAGAGCGCGGCGGTCGCGGCGGCCGAGCCGGGCGAGCGCCACAGCTCGCGCCGCTCGGCGAGGTCGTAGCCGACGACGGTCAGCTCGCCGCCCTCCTTGACGGTGAACGCCGCGGTGTCGCCGGCCACGCCCAGGAGCGCGCCGTACGGCGTCCTGCCGCCCTTGCGGAACTTCTCCGACGTCCAGGCGACCGAGCCGTCGGCGGCGTCGAGCACCGTCAGGTCCTTGCCGGGCACCATCACCATGCCGTCGCCGAGCGGCACCGCGGGGCCCGCCGGGCTGACCTCCGACTGCTCCCACAGCTCGTCGCCGGTGCGCAGGTCCAGCGCGAAGACGCCGGACTTCGCGACGACCAGCGCGGCGGCGGAGCCGGCGACGACCGGCGGGCCGACCGGCTCGACCTTGCCC
>NZ_JACBXC010001637.1 GCF_013870535.1 Streptomyces phytophilus
GCGCCAGCCGCTCGGCGGCCTCGGTCGCCCAGTACGTCAGGATCAGCTGCGCCCCGGCCCGCCTGATCCCCGTGAGCGTCTCCATCATCGCCGCCTCCCGGTCGACCCAGCCGCGCTCCGCCGCCAGCTCGACCATCGCGTACTCACCCGAGATCTGGTACGCCGCCACCGGCACGTCCGACTCGTCGGCGACCCGGCGCAGCACGTCCAGATACGGCCCCGCCGGCTTGACCATCACCATGTCGGCGCCCTCGGCGAGGTCGAGGGACAGCTCGCGCAGCGCCTCGCGGCCGTTCGGCGGGTCCTGCTGGTACGTCTTCCGGTCGCCCTTCAGCGACGAGTTGATCGCCTCGCGGAAGGGCCCGAAGAAGGCGGAGGAGTACTTCACCGCGTACGCGAGGATCCCCGCGTCCTGGTGGCCCGCCCGGTCCAGGGCCTCGCGGATCACCGCGACCTGCCCGTCCATCATGCCGCTCGGCCCCAGCACGTGCGCCCCGGCGTCCGCCTGCACCACGGCCATCTCCGCGTACCGCGCGAGCGTCGCGTCGTTGTCCACCCGGCCGGCGGCGTCCAGCACCCCGCAGTGCCCGTGGTCGGTGGTCTCGTCCAGGCACACGTCGGACATGACCACCAGGTCGTCCCCGACCTCGGCCCGCACGTCGCGCAGCGCGACCTGGAGGATGCCGTCCGGGTCCGTGCCCGCCGAGCCGATCGCGTCCTTCTTGTGCTCCTCCGGCACGCCGAAGAGCATGATCCCGCCGACGCCCGCGGCGACGGCCTCGGCGGCGGCCTTCTTCAGGGAGTCGCGGGTGTGCTGCACGACGCCCGGCATGGCCGAGATCGGGGCCGGCTCGTCGATGCCTTCGCGGACGAAGGCGGGCAGGATCAGCTCCGCGGGGTGCAGCCGGGTCTCGGCGACCATGCGCCGCATCGCGGGCGTGGTGCGCAGCCGCCGCGGGCGGACGACGGGAACGGTGACAGGACCGGTGACAGGGCCGGGCTGCGGGGCGTCGGTGCCGGACACGTGTGCTTACCTCCGTGGTGCTCCGGGACGGCCGCCGGCCCGCCCGGCAAGGGAGGACGCGCACGCACGCGCCCCCCTCCGGACGGCGGGCGGCCGGGTGGATTCCAC
>NZ_JACBXC010001638.1 GCF_013870535.1 Streptomyces phytophilus
GCGGCCTGCGGGGTCGGCCCGCTCCCGGCGAGGCGTTCTTGTCAGAGGAGCGGCCTACCCTGGGGCGGGAGTGCGGGCAGGGATCACGTCGGCGGGTGTCGCACAGGCCGGTGTCAGGACGCCGGGTTCAGGGCGCCGGTGTCGGGACGCCGGGATCAGGATGCCGGCGTCAGGACGTCGCCGTCCGGAGCAGGCCGCGGCGGGCGAAGCCGGCGTAGAGGTCGCGTATCCCCGCCTCCCACGGGGGTGCCTGTTCGCTGGTCGTGACGGTGTTGCGCAGGGTGCCGAGAAGCGGCGTGGAGATCTCCACGAGGTCGCCCTCGCGGTGGGTGAAGCCGCTGCCCGGCGCGCCGCGGTCGGCGGTGGGCGCGAAGAGCGTGCCGGTGAACAGCACGACGCCGTCCGGATACTGGTGGCGGCGGTTCACGGCCTGGGCGACCAGGGTCTCCAGCGGCCGGCTGATGCGCGCCATGTCGGAGGAGTCGCGCAGGACGAAGCCGTCCTCGCCCCGCACCGACAGGGCGATCGTCGCCTCGCGTACGGAGTCGGCGGTGAAGCCCTCCCCGGTGAGGCGGACGAACGGGCCCAGCGCGGTGGAGGCGTTGTTGTCCTTGGCCTGCGGCAGCAGCAGGGCGCTGCGGCCCTCGACGTCGCGGAGGTTCACGTCGTTGCCGAGGGTGACGCCCGCGATGCGGCCGTCGGAGGCGACGACGAGGACCAGTTCGGGTTCGGGGTTGTTCCACTCGGAGACCTCGGCCACGCCGATCCGCGCCCCGTACCCGACGGCCGACAGCACCGGCCCCTTCGTGAAGATCTCCGCGTCCGGCCCGAGGCCGACCTCCAGGTACTGCGACCACAGGCCCTGCTCCCGCAGCCACGCCAGCAGTTCGACGGCCTCCGGGGTGCCGGCCCGTACCGTCTCCAGCCGGGTGCCGAGCCGGGCGCCGATCCGCTCCCGGATCTCGTCCGCCGCCGCGGCGACGCCGCCGGCCCGCTCCTCGATGACCCGTTCCATCATGCTGTCCGCGAAGGTCACCCCGGCGGCCTTGAGGACTTGGAGGTCCACCGGCGCCAGCAGCCGCGCCCGGTCCGCGGCCCCGCCCGCGGTGGCGGCGAGCACCTCGCCGAGCGG
>NZ_JACBXC010001639.1 GCF_013870535.1 Streptomyces phytophilus
ACGCCCGCGAAGAGGATGCCCAGGAAGAGGAACATCTCCACCGCGGCCGGTGTGCCCATCTCACCGACCACGCGCACCCACGGGTACATGAACAGCATCTCCATGTCGAACGCCAGGAAGATCATCGTCACGGGGTACCAGCGCACGTGGAACCGGGAGAACGCGTGCTCCGCGGGCGGCAACCCGCCGCTGAACGGCCCCGACTCCAGCGCGCCCGGCCCGCCGCGCAGCCACGCTCCCAGCCCGTGCAGAGCCGCGATCCCGCCGACCACCACGCCGAGCAGTACCGCCACCGGCTCCCATACGGACACGGTGAGCATCATGCACGACACACACCGTCACCAACGGACGGCACGGCCGACGCCGGAGGATGACACTCCGTCATTTCAACGGATATGCAGAACGATCGCGGCGCGAGGGGACGACGGGCCGGCTGCCCGCCCGCGTTCAGCGCCGGGGCTGCCCGACGGTGACGTAGGCGTAGCCGAACGGCTCGTCATCCCGCGGCTCCCTGGTCCAGGACCGGGTCGTGAGGGTGCGGAGCCTGCCCTCGGTCAGGGCGAAGCGGGGCAGCGAGAGCCCGAGTTCGGTGTGGAGGGCAGCCAGCACGCGCGCCTCGCGCTCCTGCCCGGAGTCCCCCGGGCGGAACAGCAGGGCGGGGTCCAGGGCTGCGGGTATCGCGCCGGAGCGCTCGGCCTCCGTGCCCCGTACGGTGAACGCGTAGCGTTCCTCGCCCTGTTCGGCCACCGACAGGTGGAACACGGGCAGGTGGTCCGCCGAGGCCGCGTTCGCCGGGTCGCGCCAGACCACCACCGCGCGGCCGGACGCCGAGGCGATCGCGGCCGGGGACCGGAAGCGCGCGTTGAGCCGGTGGCGGGAGTGGCTCTCGAAGGCGAACGCCCAGTCCTCCGCGGTGCGTCCGACGGCGACCACGGCCCGGTCCTCCCAGAGTTCCACGCCCTCCCGCTCGTGGGGCGCGGGTGCGTTCCAGGACGCCTCGCGCGGATCGGTGGGCGCGCTCAGCCCGGCGCCTTCCTCACCGATCAGCGCCGGCAGGCCGACCGGGTCGGCACCCTCGATCCAGACACCGCGGTATCCGTTCCCCCGCAGCCGGTCCGCCGCGCGCTCCGCC
>NZ_JACBXC010000164.1 GCF_013870535.1 Streptomyces phytophilus
CGTACGCGGACGACGCCGAGCGGGTGAGCCTGGCCAACGTCGCGCAGCAGTTGGACCATCTGCGCCGGCACCCGGGTGTGCACCGCCGACTGGCCGACGGCTCGCTGAGCCTGCACGGTATGTACTTCCACGTCGGCGAGGCGCAGTCTTATGTGCTGGGCGCGCAGGGCGACTTCACGGCCGTACGCCCCGGCCCCGCGGCGCTGCCGGGGCGGTCCGCCGCCGATGTCCGTTAGCACACCGCGCCTACGGGTACCCACAGGTCTAAACCATTTTATCCCCAGGCCCTTGTCACGCCCTCCCCGCGCCTGATGAGCTAGGCGCGGGACTGAGGCGGACATCCTGGAAAGGGAGATGTCGTGAGCAACGAAAGCCTGGCCAACCTGCTCAAGGAGGAGCGCCGGTTCGAGCCGCCAGCCGAGCTGGTCGCGCACGCGAACGTCACGGCGGCGGCCTACGAGCAGGCACGCGCGGACCGGCTGGGCTTCTGGGCGGAGCAGGCCCGGAGGCTCAGTTGGGCCACCGAGCCCACCAAGACGCTCGACTGGTCGAACCCGCCGTTCGCGAAGTGGTTCGAGGACGGCTCGCTCAACGTGGCGTACAACTGCGTGGACCGGCACGTCGAGGCGGGCCTCGGCGACCGCGTCGCGATCCACTTCGAGGGCGAGCCGGGCGACTCCCGCTCGATCACCTACGCCGAGCTGCAGCGGGACGTCGCCAAGGCGGCCAACGCGCTGGTGGAGCTGGGCGTGCAGACCGGCGACCGGGTCGCGATCTACATGCCGATGATCCCGGAGACCGTCGTCGCCATGCTGGCCTGCGCCCGCGTCGGCGCGCCCCACTCGGTGGTCTTCGGCGGCTTCTCCGCCGACGCGCTCGCCACCCGGATCGCCGACGCGGACGCGCGCGTGGTCATCACCGCCGACGGCGGCTACCGGCGCGGCAAGCCGTCCGCGCTCAAGCCCGCGGTGGACGAGGCGGTGCAGCGCACCGAGCAGGTGCGCAACGTCCTGGTGGTGCGGCGTACGGGCCAGGACGTGGCCTGGACCGAGGGCCGCGACGTGTGGTGGCACGACGTCGTCGGCCGGCAGGAGGAGACGCACACCCCCGAGGCGTTCCCCGCGGAGCACCCGCTCTTCATCCTCTACACCTCGGGCACCACCGGTAAGCCCAAGGGCATCCTGCACACCACCGGCGGCTACCTCACCCAGGTGTCCTACACCCACCACGCCGTCTTCGACCTCAAGCCCGAGACCGACGTGTTCTGGTGCACGGCCGACGTCGGCTGGGTCACCGGCCACTCGTACATCGTGTACGGCCCGCTCTCCAACGGCGCCACCCAGGTGCTCTACGAGGGCACGCCCGACACCCCGCACCAGGGCCGCTGGTGGGAGGTCGTCCAGAAGTACAAGGTCTCGATCTTCTACACCGCTCCCACCGCGATCCGCGCCTGCATGAAGTGGGGCGACGCCATCCCGGCCAAGTTCGACCTGAGCAGCCTGCGGGTCCTCGGCTCGGTCGGCGAACCGATCAACCCCGAGGCGTGGATCTGGTACCGGGACCACATCGGCGCCGGCCGCACCCCGGTCGTGGACACGTGGTGGCAGACCGAGACGGGCGGCATCATGATCAGCCCGCTGCCCGGCGTGACGAGCACGAAGCCCGGCTCGGCACAGGTGCCGCTGCCCGGCATCGAGGCCACCGTCGTGGACGACGAGGCGCGCGAGGTGCCGGACGGCGCCGGCGGCTACCTGGTCCTCACGGAGCCGTGGCCGTCGATGCTGCGCACGATCTGGGGCGACGACCAGCGCTACAAGGACACGTACTGGTCCCGCTTCGAGGGCCGGTACTTCGCGGGTGACGGCGCCAAGAAGGACGACGACGGCGACATCTGGCTGCTGGGCCGGGTGGACGACGTCATGCTCGTCTCCGGGCACAACATCTCCACCACCGAGGTGGAGTCCGCCCTCGTCTCGCACCCCAAGGTCGCCGAGGCCGCCGTCGTCGGCGCCACCGACCCGCAGACCACCCAGGCCATCTGCGCCTTCGTGATCCTGCGCGGCGGCGCCGAGGAGGCGGACGGGCTGGTGGAGGAGCTGCGGGCGCACGTGGCGAAGGCCCTGGGCCCGATCGCCAAGCCCAAGCGGATCCTGCCGGTCGCGGAGCTGCCCAAGACCCGCTCCGGCAAGATCATGCGCCGCCTGCTGCGGGACGTGGCCGAGAACCGGAAGATGGGCGACGTCACGACGCTGACGGACACCACGGTCATGGACCTCATCCAGGCCAAGCTGCCGAGCGCGGCCTCGGAGGACTGAGACCGGACGGGCAGCGCGGGCCGCGCGGGCGGTGCAGGTGGCCCGTACGCGCTGAGCGGCGCCGGCGGCGGGAACACCCCGCCGCCGGCGGCTCTGCCGCCCAGCCGCACCGCATATCCCCTTTTGACCCTTAATGTGAAGCCAGGTTGATCGACCGGTGCCGCCCTGTAAGGTGGCGGAGACACGTGAAGAGAGCGATAAAACCCTGAGGCGCGCCGGGAAGTCTGGTCGGCACACAGCACTCGTGTATCCGCCGTCCACCGCCCGGGAGGCCCCGTCGTGACCGCGCCCCAGCGCCCTCAGCAGTCCCAGTTCCTGCGCAGGCCGTCCCTCAAAGAGAGCAAGTTCCTCGCCGAGGCCCTGCGCACGGAGACCGTCGGCGGTCTGCTCCTGCTGGCCGCGGCCGTCATCGCGCTCGTCTTCGCGAACAGCGGGCTCAGCGGCACGTACGACGACATCAAGAGCTTCACCTTCGGCCCCTCCGCGCTGGACCTGCGCCTCGACCTCGCCCACTGGGCCAAGGACGGGCTGCTGACGATCTTCTTCTTCGTCGTCGGCGTCGAGCTGAAGCGCGAGCTGGTCGACGGCGAGCTGCGCGACCCGCGGGCGGCCGCGCTGCCGATCGTCGCCGCGCTGTGCGGCATGGCCGCCCCCGCCCTCTTCTACGTCGCCGTCAACGCCGGCCGCGGCGACCTGGGCGGCTGGGCCATTCCCACCGCCACCGACATCGCGTTCGCCCTGGCAGTGCTCGCGGTCATCGGCAGCAACCTCCCCTCCGCGCTGCGCGCCTTCCTGCTGACGCTGGCCGTCGTGGACGACCTCTTCGCGATTCTGATCATCGCGGCCTTCTACACCGCCAGCATCGACTTCGTCGCCCTCGGCTTCGCCCTCGGCGGCCTCGTCCTCTTCTGGTTCCTCCAGCGCCGCGACGTACGCGGCTGGTACGTGTACCTGCCGCTGGCCCTCGTCATCTGGGCGCTCATGCACGCCAGCGGCGTACACGCCACCATCGCGGGCGTCGCCATGGGCCTGATGCTGCGCGTCACCACCCGACCGGGCGAAGAGGTCTCGCCCGGAGAGCGCATCGAGCACCAGATACGCCCGCTCTCCGCCGGCCTCGCCGTCCCCGTCTTCGCCTTCTTCGCGGCCGGTGTGGCCGTGAACGCCGACGCACTGGGCGGCGTGTTCACCGATCCCGAGCCCCTGGGCGTCGTGCTCGGCCTCATCCTCGGCAAGGTCCTCGGCATCTCGCTCGGCTCCTGGCTCGCCGCCCGGTTCACCCGGGCGGAGCTGAACCCGGCGCTGAGATGGCCCGACGTGTTCGCCGTCGCGACACTGGCCGGTATCGGCTTCACCGTCTCGCTGCTCATCAGCGAACTCGCCTTCGCCGAGGACGGCGGGCTCGCCGAGGAGACCAAGGCGGCGGTGCTGACAGGCTCGTTCATCGCCGCCACGCTCGCGTGCGTCCTGCTCAAGATCCGCGACAATCGCTACAAGGCGATCGCGGCGGAGGACGAGCGCGACGAGGACATGGACGGAATACCGGACATGTATCAGCAGGACGACCCGGAATACCACCTCCGGATGGCCGCGATCTACGAGGCGAAGGCCGCGGACCACCGGAGGCGTGCCGAAACGCGGCACCCGACCGGCGGGCCGGGTGACCGTCGGGCATGATGTGACTTCAGGCGGCGAAGGGACGGACGATGAGCGCAGCCGGTAACGGTGCGGCAGGCAGCCGGACGGCCGCGGAGGCGAGCAGCACGGCGCACGGCACGATGGCGAAGGACGGCACGGCGCAGGCCGGTGCGGGCATCGACCCCGATGCCGACGCCCACCTCGACGGGCAGCACAGCCTCGGCAAGCTCGTCTCGACCGCCACCACCAACCTGAGCGCGCTGCTCCACGACGAGATCGCCCTGCTCAAGGCCGAGACGCGGGAGGACATCAAGCGCGCCGGCGCCGGCGGCGCCGCCCTGGCCGTCGCCGGCGTCCTCGTCCTCTTCGGCATCCCGGTGCTCAGCTTCGCGGCCGCGTACGGGCTGCACGCCCTGGGCCTCCACCTCGCCTGGTCGTTCCTCATCGTCTTCGGCGTCCACGTGCTGCTCGGCGCGCTCGCGGCCCTGTGGGGCATCGCCAAGATGCGCCAGATGCGCAAGCCGGAGCGCGCGATGAACTCCACCAAGGAGACCGCCACGGTCATCTCCGACTCGCTGCGCGGCCGAGGTCATCCGGCGGACCGACGCAAGCCGGCCGCGGGTGTGGCACGCTCGGAGTCATGACGGCACCGTCGCCAGTCGATCCGGCAGTCCACATCGAGGGCCCCTGGGCCCACAGGGACGTCGCGGCGAACGGCGCCCGTTTCCACATCGTGGAAATGGGCGAAGGGCCGCTGGTGCTGCTGCTGCACGGGTTCCCGCAGTTCTGGTGGACCTGGCGGCATCAACTGCCCGCGCTCGCCGAGGCCGGCTACCGTGCGGTGGCCATGGACCTGCGCGGGGTCGGCGGCAGCGACCGTACGCCGCGCGGCTACGACCCCGCGAACCTCGCCCTCGACGTCACCGGCGTGATCCGCTCGCTCGGCGAGCCGGACGCCGCGCTCGTCGGCCACGACCTCGGCGGCTACCTCGCCTGGACCGCCGCCGTGATGCGGCCCAAGCTGATCCGCCGGCTCACCGTCTCCTCGATGCCGCACCCGCGCCGCTGGCGCTCCGCGATGCTGACCGACCCGCGGCAGAGCGCCGCGGGCTCCTTCGTCTGGAGCGCCCAGCGCCCCTGGCTGCCCGAGCGGCAACTCGTCGCCGACGACGCCGCGTTGACGGGCCGGCTGATCCGCGCCTGGTCGGGGCCGCGGCAGCCGGACGACAAGGCGCTGGCGGTCTACCGGCGCGCGATGACCGTCCCCTCGACGGCGCACTGCTCGGTGGAGCCGTACCGCTGGCTCGTACGGTCGCTGGGGCGGCCGGACGGCATACAGTTCTACCGCCGGATGAAGCTGCCGGTCCGGGTGCCGGTGCTGCACCTGCACGGATCCCTCGATCCGGTCATGCGCACGCGGAGCGCGGCGGGCTCGGTGGCGTACGTCGAAGCGCCGTACCGGTGGCGGCTTTTCGACGGTCTCGGGCACTTCCCGCACGAGGAGGACCCGGTCGCGTTCACGACCGAACTCGTCAACTGGCTACGGGATCCCGAGCCCGACCGCTGAACCGGCACAGCTCAACGGCCGGTCCACCGCCCGTTGCGCACCCTCCGCCACGGACGCGCCGCGGACCCCGCGCCACCGTCGCCGGAAGGGCGCCCGTCAATTGCACCGTGCATAGGCCGATGGGCCCGGGAAAGGGCGATTACCGGCCGCCCGGTGGGGGGAGGATCCGGGGTATGGGTTGGACGCATGACTACAACGACGTAGGAACCCACCGCGCCCCCGCCTCGGACGCCAGACCGCTCCGGGGCGCCGCGGCGCATAGCGAAGCGGACCTCCGTCTGGGGATCCCGCACATCCTCCGCCGCCGGGCCCGCTGGATGAGCGCCCGGTTGCGGCGCGTGCACTGAAGCGGCCCCGCCGGGACGGGTCCTGACCTGGATTCCGGGGGCCCGGCCCCCGGGCGTCCGGCGTCTCACATGGCACAACTGTCGCTGTCCACGCGCTGCGACGCCGTGCGCCCGCGCTCGATGTCGTCGCGGACCTCGTCGACGGTCAGTGCGTAGCCGGTGTCCTTGTCGTCCATGGACCTGGCGAAGATGACGCCCACGACGCCGCCCTCGGGGTTGAGCAGCGGGCCGCCGGAGTTGCCCTGGCGGACGAGGGTGTAGAGCGAGTAGACGTCGCGGTTGACCGTGCCGCGGCGGTAGATGTCCGGGCCGTTGGCCGTTATGCGGTCGCGCACCCGCGCCGCCCGTACGTCGAAGCCGCCGTTCTCCGGGAAGCCGGCGACGATGGCGTCGTCGCCGCGCCCCGCGTCGTCCTGGTCGAACGGCAGGGCGGGGGCGTCCAGCCCGGGGACCTCCAGCACGGCGATGTCCCGCTCCCAGTCGTAGAGCACGACCTCGGCGTCGTAGAGCCGACCTTCGCCGCCGATCTGCACGGTGGGCTCGTCGACGCCGCCGACGACGTGGGCGTTGGTCATCACGCGCTGCGGGGCGAAGACGAACCCGGTGCCCTCCAGCACCTTGCCGCACGACTGGGCCGTGCCGACGACCTTGACGATGCTCTTCCTGGCCTGCTCCACCACCGGGCTGCCCACCAGCGCCGGGTCGGGCGCCGGGACGTTCGTGATCTGCTCGCTCTGGAACGGCGCGAAGACCTGCGGGAAGCGGTTCTCCGACAGCACCGAACTGAACTCGCCGAACCAGGTGTCGGCGCTCTTCGGCATCACCTCGGCCACGCCGTTGAGCACCTTCGACGCGCGCACCTCGCGGGCGACGGTCGGCAGCGTCGTCGACGCCAGCGCCGTGCCGAGCAGCCAGGCGACGAGCAGCAGCGCCACCACGTTGACGAGCGCGCCGCCGGTGGCGTCGAGGGAGCGGGCGGGGGACCAGGTGATGTACTGCCGCAGCTGGTTGCCGAGATGGGTGGTGAGTCCCTGGCCCACCGAGGCCGCTATCAGCACGAGGACGATGGCGCCGAACGCGGCCGTCGGGCCGAGGGCGGCGCCGTCGGTCACCAAGTCCCAGATGACGGGCAGCAGATAGATGGCCAGCAGCCCGCCGCCCACGAAGCCGCACACGGACAGGACACCGACCACGAAGCCCTGGCGATAGCCGACCACGGCGAACCACACGGCCGCCGCCACCAGCAGGATGTCCAGCACGTTCACCCGGTCACCGTCTCATGCGTGCCAGTCCAGCGGCACCCGGCGTTCGCGATCCCACGGGCGCTCCCACCCGGCCAGGTGCAGGATCCGGTCGATCACGCCGGCGGTGAAACCCCAGACCAGCGCGGACCCCACGAGGAACGCGGGGCCGAGGTGGCCGCGCGGATGGACCGCCATCGCGCGGTTCGCCGGGTCGGTGAGATCCGCCACGGTGACGCTGAACACCCGGGCCGTCTCGGCCGGATCGACGACGCCGACGGGGCTGGGCTCGCGCCACCAGCCGAGCACGGGCGAGACGACGAAGCCGCTGACGGGGATGTAGAGCCGGGGCAGCACGGAGAACACCTGCACGCCCGCGGGGTCGAGCCCGGTCTCCTCCTCGGCCTCGCGCAGCGCGGCGCGCAGCGGTCCTTCGCCCGCGGGGTCGCCGTCCTCCGGGTCGAGGGAGCCGCCGGGGAAGGAGGGCTGTCCGGCGTGCGAGCGGAGGGAGCCGGCGCGCTCGGTGAGCAGCAGTTCGGGGCCGTCGTCGCCGTCGCCGAAGAGGACGAGCACGGCGGCGGGCCGGCCGCCGTCGTCCTCGGGCGGGAGGAAGCTGCTCAGCTCTTCGGGCCGTACGGTACGGGCCGCGTCGGCGACCGGCGCCAGCCAGCCGGGCAGCCCGGCGTCGCTGACGGCGACGGGCGTACGGGACTCAGGCGTACGGGACTCAGGCGTACGGGCCCCGGGGTCACGGGACTCGGGCGTACGCGGCAATGGCGCAGCGGACGCGGACGCAGCGGACGCGGGTGTCCGGCCGTTGGGCGT
>NZ_JACBXC010001640.1 GCF_013870535.1 Streptomyces phytophilus
GGTGCCGGGCCTGTACTTCCTGCACCTGGACGGCTCCCGCTGCCTGATCGGCGCCCGACTGGCCGAGCGCAAGGAGCTGTTCGTGCCGCACGACGTGCTGGACGCGCAGTTCGCGGCGCTCGAACCGCTGGCGCCCGACGAGCACGGGGCGGCGGTCTGCATCGACGCCACGCCGGCGCAGATCGTGGACCGTGCGGTCGACGCCGCCCGCACGCCGTACAGCGTGCAGCTCGCCACCGGCGTCCACGCCTACATCCAGCCGGACGGCGGCTGGTGCCTGAGCAACGCGGGCTTCGTCAGCGACGGCACGACCACCCTGCTCGTCGACACCGCGGCCACCGAGAGCCGGGCGCGGCTGCTGCGCGAGGCGGTGCTGGCCAGCGGGGCGCCCGACCCGGCGCTCGTGGTCAACACCCACCACCACGGCGACCACACGTACGGCAACGGCGTCTTCGCCCCCGCCACCGTCGTCGGCCACGCCGCGTGCCGGCAGCAGGTGCTCGCCGCGGGGCGCCATCTGGAGCTGGTGTGGCCGGAGGTGGAGTACGGGGACGTGCGGCTGCGGGCGCCGGACATGACGTACACCGAGTCGATGACGCTGACCGCGGGCGGCACGGAGGTCCGGCTGCTGCACCCGGGGCCCGCGCACACGGTCGGGGACACGGTGGTGTGGCTGCCGGAGCAGCGGGTGGTGTTCGCCGGGGACATAGCGATGTGCGGCGGGACGCCGTTCGTCGCGTTCGGCTCGCTCTCCGGGTCGCTGCGGGCGCTGGAGCGGCTGCGGTCGCTGGGCGCGCAGACGGTGGTGCCGGGGCACGGGCCGGTGACGGACGCGGGGGTGTTCGACGCGGTGGAGCGGTATCTGCGCTACGTCGGCGAGCTGGCCGTCGAGGGCCGCGCGGCGGGCCGGACGCCGCTGGAGGCGGCGCGGGGGGCGGACCCGGAGGCGTTCGCGGAGCTGCGGGAGCCGGAGCGGCTGGTGGCGAACCTGCACCGGGCGTACAGCGAGCTGGCCGGCGAGCCGGAGGGCCATCCGCTGGACGCGGCGGAGTACTTCGCGGACATGGCGGCCCTGAACGGCGGCGAGATGATGCCCTGCCATGTCTGACGCCCCCGGCCGGCCCGCCCCG
>NZ_JACBXC010001641.1 GCF_013870535.1 Streptomyces phytophilus
GAGGGCGATGCGGGGCCCGAGGTCGCGGAGATGCAGAAGCGGCTCATCGAGGCCGGCTACAACGTCCTGGAGGACACCGACGGCGAGTTCGACTTCTTCACGCGCCAGGCGGTCGTGCGCTTCCAGCGGGACAACGACGTCGAGGGCGACGAACGCGGCGTCTACGGCCCGGCGACGCGCCGCGCGCTGGAGGCGGCGACCAGGGAGCCGTGAGGCGCCGGCGGGTGCTCAGCGACGGGCGGTGCGCAGGTGGATGCGTTCGCCCGACTTGCCGAAGAGGCTGAGGACTTCGACGGGCCCGCGGCCTGCGGCGCCGAACCAGTGGGGGATCCGGCAGTCGAACTCGGCGGCTTCGCCGGCGGCCATGGCGAAGTCGCGGTCGGCGAGCCGTACGCGCAGGCGCCCGCGCAGCACGTAGAGCCATTCGTGGCCCGCGTGTGTCCGCAGGTGGGGTTCCTTGTCGTGGGCCGGGACGGTCATCTTGTACGCGCGCGGTCCGCCCTGCTGCCGCGACAGCGGGATCAGCACCCGCCCGTCGCGGGTGGTGGCCTGCTGCGGCACCCGGGGGGCGACGACGCGGGGCGCGGCGACGATTTCGTCGAGCGGGACGCCGAGGGCCGCGGTGACGGGCAGGAGCAGTTCGAGGCTCGGCTTGCGCTGTCCCGACTCCAACCGGGACAGGGTGCTGGTGGAGATGCCGGTGGCGCGCGCGAGGCCGGCGAGGCTGACGCCCTTGTGCTCGCGGGTGCGGCGCAGCCGCGGGGCGATCTGGTCGATGACGGCGCCGACGCCGGGCTGGTCGTCCATGGGGCGCAGTCAATCGACGCGTCCCGGAATCGGCAACATAAATTGCCGTTTTCGCATGCTCGGACGGACTGGTGATGGCGGTCGCGATCCGCCACACGTGGGCGGTGGTGCCCGCGGTGTTCGCGCTGGGCATCGCGGCGTTCGTGCTCAATCCCGCCGTCTACGGCCGGGTCTTCGCGATCGCGGCGAACGCGCCGCCGCTCGCGGGGGCCACGACGGTCTCGGCCTTCCAACTGGGCATCAGCGGCACACCGGTGCTGGCGGCGGTGGCGCTGACGCGGGGTGCGGGCCTGGCGTCGGTCTGCCTGATGGGCGCCGGGCT
>NZ_JACBXC010001642.1 GCF_013870535.1 Streptomyces phytophilus
GGGGACGGCGGCGGGGGTGGGGGTGAGGTGTCGGATGTGTGCCCTGGCGCACGGAAGCCTCCTGGCCGGTGGGGGGTCGCGCCGTCCGGGGCCGTCGCGGGGACCGGCCGCGGCCGGCACGGCGGGCACCAGGCTGGTGCAGCGGGCGGCGGGAGACAAGACCCCCGCCGCCCCTGCCGTCACTCGTCGGCGAAGATCCTGACGACGATCTCGCCGTCCGCGGTGGCGTAACCGCGGTACATGCCCGAGGTGTTGAAGGTGAACGCGAGGTTCTTGCGGGAGTCCAGCGCGATCACCCCGCCGGTGTCGTCGCCGCCGAGCGCCTCGGTCCTGTCGATCGCCGCCCCGGCCGCCTTGGACACCGACCGGCCCAGGTACTCGACCTGCGCGGAGATGGTGTGCGTGACGGCCTCGCGGATGAACAGCTCGCCGGTGCCGGTCGCGGAGGCCGCGATGTTCCCGTTCTTCGCGTACGTGCCCGCGCCGACGATCGGGGAGTCGCCGATGCGGCCGACGGGCTTGTTCGTCAGGCCGCCCGTCGACGTGCCGGCGGCCAGGTCGCCGTTG
This sequence comes from Streptomyces phytophilus, assembly GCF_013870535.1. Taxonomy (GTDB): domain Bacteria; phylum Actinomycetota; class Actinomycetes; order Streptomycetales; family Streptomycetaceae; genus Streptomyces; species Streptomyces phytophilus. The sequence continues at coordinate 568 of NZ_JACBXC010001642.1, forward strand.
CCGTCGATGCCCACGGCGCCGACCGTGCCCGTCTCGCCGAAGTCGAAGTCCGACTCGCCGCCCTTGGCGGCCATCAGGGACTCCCAGCGCCGCTCGGTGAAGAAGTAGTCCTGGGTCACCAGGTCCATGCCGCGGTGCTGCGCGAAGCGCTCCGCGCCCTCGCCGCTCATCAGCACGTGCCGGGAGTGCTCCATCATCTCCCGTGCCAGGGAGATCGGGTTCTTGATGTGGGTCACCCCGGTGACCGCGCCGGTGTCCAGGGTCGCGCCGTCCATGACGGCGGCGTCCAGTTCGTTCTCCGCGTCGGTGGTGAACACCGCGCCCTTGCCGGCGTTGAACAGCGGTGAGTCCTCCAGCACGTTGATCGCCGCCTCGACGGCCGCGACGCTGGACTCCCCGTCCGCCAGCGCCTGCTGCCCGGTCCGGACGGCCTCGGTGAGCTTGGCCCGGTACTCCCGCTCCAGCTCGGGGGACATGTCCTCGCGCTTGAGCGTGCCGGCGCCGCCGTGGATGGCGAAGACGACGTCGCGCGCCCGCTCGGAGGTGTTGGGGTCGTCACC
>NZ_JACBXC010001643.1 GCF_013870535.1 Streptomyces phytophilus
AGCCGCCCGCGGAGCGGCTGTACCCCGAGGAGGCACAGTCCGTCGCCCGGGCCGTACCGCACCGTCAGGCGGAGTTCGCCACCGTGCGGCAGTGCGCCCGCCGCGCCCTGGGCACCCTCGGCGTCGAGCCGGCGCCCCTGCTCCCCGGCCGCCGCGGCGCGCCGCAGTGGCCCGCCGGGATCGTCGGCTCCATGACGCACTGCGCCGGCTACCGCGCCGCCGCCGTGGCCCGCCGCGGCGAGGTGCTCGGCGTCGGCATCGACGCCGAGCCCAACGAGGAGCTGAAGGACGGCCTCCTGGAGGCCATCGCGCTGCCGGAGGAGCAGGAGCAGGTACGCGCCCGGCTGCGCGGCACGTCCGGGGTCTGCTGGGACCGGCTGCTGTTCAGCGCCAAGGAGTCGGTCTTCAAGGTCTGGTATCCGCTGACCGGCAGGGAGCTGGACTTCGACGAGGCCCGTATCGACGTGGATCCCGGGGACGGGACGTTCACGGCCCGGATCCTGGTCGACGCGCCCACGGTCGACGGCACCTCCCTGGCCCGTATGGCCGGGCGCTGGCTGTGCCGCAGCGGGCTGGTCGTCACCGCCGTGTCGCTGACCGCGGGTGCCGGCGGGCGCGCCGGGAACGGCGAGTAGGTGCGGGCTGTGCGGGACGGGACGACGTGACGGTCCGGATGTCCCGGTCCTTACCGTATGCGCCGGGAGACGGCGCGAGCACGGTGGGCGGGGAGCGGACGGTGGGCGTCCTGTACGACGCGGGGTCGGCCTGCGCCGCGGAGGTCGCGGCGGCGGCACGCTGCTGCGACGCCGAGTTGTTCCTCGTCGTGGACCGGGCCTCGGACCATGTGCGGGCGCGGCTGCCGGTGCTGACCCGGCGGTTCGCGCTGTGCGACATCACCGGCCTCGCCGCGCGGGACGCGGCGCGGGCGGTCTCCGAGTTCGTACCCGACGGGCTGCTGACCTTCAGCGAGCAACGGATGGAGATGACCTCCGCGATCGCGGCGGCCATCGGCATCCCGTACTGGCACTCCCCCGCGGTCGCCGGGCGGCTCGTGGACAAGCTCCAGCAGCGCCGCACGTTCGCCGAAGCGGGCCTGGACGATCTGCCGTTCGCGCCGGTGGCCGG
>NZ_JACBXC010001644.1 GCF_013870535.1 Streptomyces phytophilus
GGGGCCGGGGCGTGGGTCTGCGCCGGGGCGGCCTGGACCTGGGCCGGTACGTCCTCCGCCGTGATCGAGCGTACGGCGCCCTGCAGTTGGTCCTCGGAGACCGGGACGACCTGCGAGGGGATGCAGGTGGCGTGGGCGAAGGCGAGCACCGCGGTCTCCTCGCCCACGAAGAGCACGGTGCTCGTCTGCTCCTGCGCGGAGTCGCCGGGGGCGCGGCAGGAGGTGCAGTCGTACGTGCCGGGGGCGGACTCGCCGGCGACGAGCCGGTCCGCCTCCTCGTCGCCGATCTCGGCGCGTACGGCGTCGCTCACTTCGAGCATGCGGGGCACGAGTCGCTCCTCGGTGTCGTGGTGCGTGTTCATCTGGGCACAACGGGCGACCTGTGTGCGGAGTCACGCCCCGGGCGGCGATTGCCGGAACGGGGTGCACGGACAGTAGGGAGTTGATCGGAAATTCTCACTGTGGGTCAACTGATGTGCGAATCACCCTCGTTGGTGCCGTGAGGCGAGCCACAGCACGACCGAAGATTTGCCAGACAAAGCCGGATTTGACCGGCGCGGCGACCTGTCCGGTATTGATCGATACCCGCGGTAACCGGCAACTGGCCTCGAATGACGGGGTCTTGGTTGATTACGCCCGACAAGGCTGCCTAGATTCGGCCGCCGCGTGCACCGAGCACCGACCGGGCAGGGGACCCGGGTCCACCGAGAGGAACGCATGCCTTTCCCGAAGGGCGACATACGCGCCACCAGCAGTGACCGTACGACCAGTGAGGCAGGCACCACCATCAGCACCAGCACCAGCACCAGCACCGCACGCAGGACCCGCCGGAACGCCGCCGTCGCCACCGGAGCCGCCGCGCTCCTGACCCCCCTCGCGCTCCTCGCCGCCGCCGCGCCGGCGGGCGCCGCGGACAGTGGGGTGTGGGACCGTATCGCGCAGTGCGAGAGCGGCGGCGACTGGTCCACCAACACCGGCAACGGCTACTACGGCGGGCTCCAGTTCGCCCCGTCGACGTGGGAGGCGTACGGCGGCACCGCCTACGCCGCCACCGCGGACCGGGCCGGCCGGGAGCAGCAGATCGCGGTCGCCACCAAGGTGCAGGCCGCGCAGGGGTGGGGCG
>NZ_JACBXC010001645.1 GCF_013870535.1 Streptomyces phytophilus
CCGGCTAGCTGACCGCCTGCTTCACCAGCGCCGCGATCCGCGCCTCCACCTCGTCCGTCACCTCGGTCAGCGCGAACCCCGCCGCCCACATCGTGCCCTCGTCCAGGTTCGCCAGATCGCTGAACCCGAGCGTCGCGTAGCGCGCGTTGAACTTCCCCGCACTCTGGAAGAAGCAGACGACCTTGCCGTCCCGCGCGTACGCGGGCATGCCGTACCAGGTCTTCGGCGCCAGCTCCGGCGCCGCCGCCGTGACCACCGCGTGGATGCGCTCGGCCATGACCCGGTCCGAGTCCTGCATCTCCGCGATCTTCGCGAGCACGTCCCGCAGCGCCTCCGCCGCCTTGTCCGCGCGCGAACCCCGCCGCGCCGCCTTCCGCTGCTCCCGGGCGTGCTCCTTCATCGCGGCCCGCTCCTCGGCCGAGAACCCCTCGTACGCCCCGGTCTCGCTGCTGCCCATGATCGCTCCTGTCCGTTCGGATCCGGCCCGGCCACCCGCCGGGCTCGTGTGATCACAGCCTCGCCCCCGGGCATGGCGGAGCGCCTCCGTGCCGACCACGGAACCCGCCACGGACGTACGCACCCGTGGCCCGCGGTCCCGCCCGGATTGGGCTGGACGGGCGGCAGTTGGGTGTGTCTGTCCGTAATAGGGCGGTGCCGCGACCGACTTCTCCTACGGTTCTCACGTTCCTCCCCGCTCTGGTGCGTAGCACCGCGAAAGGAGATCCCCGATGTCGATCCGCAAGGCTGCCGCCGCCCTGGTGGCCACCGCCGCCCTGACCCTCGGTGCGCTCGCCACGACGCCCTCGCTCGCCGCAGCCGACTCCGAGGGGCGGAAGGCCGAGGCCGCCGCGCCGGCCGCCGAGGCCAACCCCTACCCGTACCGGGGCAAGGTGCTCGGCAACAGCGTCGTCTACAAGCGGGCCGAGCCGACGACGCGCAGCGACATCCTCGGATGGGCGGACTCCGGGACGATCGTCCGCATCCAGTGCAAGGTGATCGGCCAGAACGTGCTGGGCAACGACAGGTGGTACCGCGTGCCGGTGCGCGGCGGCGGCTACGGCTACATGTCCGCCCGCTACGTGCTGAACCTGGACCAGATTCCCTTCTGCCGGCGGTGACCCCG
>NZ_JACBXC010001646.1 GCF_013870535.1 Streptomyces phytophilus
CGAGCGCGGGATCGGCGGCGGGCACGGCGGACGCGAGGGGCGATCTGGAGCCGAGCGAGTCGCACATCCCGTACGTGGTGCTGCGCACGGGCGAGTGCTTCGACCACCCGTCGCTGGACAGCGGCGTGGAGTCGGTCGAGAGCCGCCCCTGCGCGGGCCCGCACGACGGCGAGGTCATCGGCAACCGCACGCTCAGCGGCGACTTCCCGGACGGCGACGCGCTCGACGACCAGGCGCTGGGGCTGTGCCAGCGGGCCGCGGAGGAGAAGCTGGAGACGATGCCGGCGGACGGGCGGCACTACTTCTACTACGCGCTGTACCCGACGCTGACGACGTACGAGTACCAGAGCCAGGACGAGATCTCCTGCGCGCTGACGCTGAGCACCGAGCCCGACGGCCCGAAGCTGACCCAGCCGCTGCCGTGACGCCCCGGCGCGGCCTTGCGTGCCCCGGCGCGGTCGGCGGTCGTAGGGTGGCCGCATGACGACCCATGCGAAGCGTGAACGGCTGCTCCTCGCCGATCTGCTGGAGGGCGCCGGGCCCGAGGCGGCGACGCTGTGCGAGGGCTGGACGACCTACGACCTGGCCGCGCACGTGGTGGTGCGCGAGCGCCGGCAGGACGCGGCCGGCGGGATCCTGTTCAAGCCGTTGCAGAACCGTCTGGAGCGCGTGCAGGCGGAGTTCCGGCAGAAGCCGTACGAGGAGCTGGTGCAGCTCATCCGCAGCGGGCCGCCGCGGTTCTCGCCGTTCGCGCTCAAGCAGGTCGACGAGGCCGCGAACGTCGTGGAGTTCTACGTCCACGCCGAGGACGTCCGCCGCGCGCAGCCCGACTACACGCCGCGCGAGCTGGACCCGCTCTTCTCCGACACGCTGTGGCAGCGCCTGGAGCGCGGCGCCCGGATGATGGGCCGCAAGTCGCCCGTGGGGCTGGTGCTGCGCCGGCCGGACGGGCAGACGGCGGTGGCCCACCGGGGCACGCCGGTGGTCACGGTGACCGGGGAGCCGGCGGAGCTGCTGCTGTACGCCACCGGGCGGCAGGAGTGGGCGAAGGTGGACGTGGAGGGCGACGAGGACGCCGCACCCCTCGGTTCAACGACCCGATGGTGATGATCAGCAGCC
>NZ_JACBXC010001647.1 GCF_013870535.1 Streptomyces phytophilus
GCCGTCCTCGACCCGCTCACGCGGCGCGAGCGGGAGGTGCTGGCCTGCCTCGGCCAGGGCATGTCCAACGCGGAGGTCGCGGCCCGCCTCGACATGGCGGAGGCCACGGTGAAGACACACGTCAGCCGGCTGCTGGCGAAGCTGGGGCTGCGCAGCCGGGTGCAGGCCGCGGTGCTGGCCCAGGAACTGGGCGTCTGAGCGGCCGGGGGCGTACGTCCCGTACGGCGCCGTACGCCCCCGGCCGTCCGCGTACGGCTAGACGTCCCGCTTCGACAGCAGCGCGAACGCCAGCAGCAGCATCCCGCCGGTGACGGCGGCCAGCAGGCCGAGCAGCCCCCAGCCGCCCACGTCGGCGTCGTCGAAGAACGGGATGCCGAAGAGCGAGGCGAGACCGCTGAGCGGGGAGTACTCGATCAGCTTGCGCTGGACGTCCCGCAGGCTCTCCGCCTGCATGAACAGCGCGATGATCAGCGGCAGCAGGATGAAGCCGACCATCGTGGTGATGGCGCCCGCGGAGTGCCGCAGGATCGCGCCCACGGCCAGCGCGAGCAGGCCGAGCAGCGACACGTACAGCGCCGCGCCCACGGTGGCGTCGAACCACTGGCCGCCGGTGGCGATCAGCTCGCCGCTGTCCGAGATCGAGTCCTTGAACATCGGGTCGCCGGCCTCGTACTCGGGCACGGACTGGCCGCTGAGGACCGACGAGTGGATCAGCGCCGTGATCGCGCACGCCGCGGTGGTGAGCACGAAGGCGAGCACGAAGAACACCACGGCCTTGGCCGCCAGCACCCGCCAGCGCTGGGGCGAGGCGGTGAGCGTGGTACGGATCATGCCCGTGCCGTACTCGGAGGTGATCACCAGCACGCCGAGCGTGACGATGCAGATCTGGCCGAGCATCAGGCCGAAGAGCCCGCCGGAGAGCAGCGGGGCGCCGACCCAGTCGTCGGTGGCCATCGCCAGCGCGATGAGGAAGCCGACGCCGACGACGAGCACGAGCATGATGCCCAGCGTCCACATCGTCGAGCGCACCGAGCGGATCTTGGTCCACTCGGAGGCGAAGGCGTGGCCCAGGTGCGTCCTGACGATCGGGATCGGCGAGGAGTAGCCGCCGCCCGCGGG
>NZ_JACBXC010001648.1 GCF_013870535.1 Streptomyces phytophilus
GGACAGCCGGACGCCCTCGGCCGTGCCGAGCACCAGCGCCAGCGCCGGCCCGGCGACCAGCGCGAGGCCGATGCCCGCGAGCCGCTGCACGGACGCACCGAGCAGCAGGACTCCGGCCATGAGCAGGGCGTCACCGGTCACAGCAGCCCGGCCAGCCGGTAGAGGACGAGGGAGCCGGCGACGGCGACGTTGAGGCTGGCGCCGGTGCCGACCATGGGTATCTCGACGGCCTCGTCGAGCAGGTCGAGCGCGTCCGGCGGGATGCCGTGCTGCTCGTGGCCGAGGACCATCACCGTGGCGCGGCGCGCGGCCGGCAGGTCGGCCAGGCGCACGGCCTCGTCGGCGAGTTCGACGCCGAGGACGGACTTGCCCGCGGCCCGCTGCCGCTCCAGCCAGCGCAGCGGGTCGCCGGTCCAGTGCACGCAGACCGGGCGGCGCAGGGTGTTGCCGCGGGCCAGCGCCTCGGGCACCCAGGGGAAGCGGGGCACGACGAGGCAGGCGCCGACGGCGTCACAGGTGCGCAGGAGCGTACCGAGGTTGGCGCCGTGGAGCGGCCAGAGCGGGGCGGCGTAGAGGTGGTCCCAGCAGGAGTGGGCGCGGGGGCGGCGGCTGCGCTTCAGCTCGCGGGGGGTGCGGGTGCGGATGGCCGGCGCGTCCCTGCCGGCCCGGCGGACCCCCGGGCGGGCGCTCATCGGCGCGGGGCGCGCGCCCCCCGAACCCTTGCAGTACTCACGTAATTCGACATGCGAACAGAGTAGCGATCATCCTCGGCTGTCCACCACCCCGCGCGTGATCCCGACCGGTGCGGCAGACTGCCGGGATGGATTCCGAAGTCATCGTGCTCGGCAGCGGCATCATCGGCCTGACCAGTGCGGTCGTCCTCGCCGAAAGCGGGCGGCGCGTCACGGTGTGGGCGCGGGAGCCGGCGGAGGAGACGACGTCGGCGGTCGCGGGCGGGCTGTGGTGGCCGTACCGGATCGAGCCGGAACACCGGGTCGCGGACTGGTCGGTGCGGTCGTTCGACGTGTACCTGGGGCAGGCGGAGCACGCCGCGGTGACGGGCGTGCGGATGCGGACGGGTCTCCAACTCGGCGCCGAGACCGCCGGGCTCGGGCCG
>NZ_JACBXC010001649.1 GCF_013870535.1 Streptomyces phytophilus
CTGTCTGCGCGTGGTGGTTGACCGCATGTGAGAACACTCCTCAGCGCATCGGGTGTGCTGCTCGGGCATCGGTGGCCGGCCGACGGGGCTGCTCCCCCTGTGGAGGCCGCCGAGGAGAACTCGGCCGCGGAGTCTGGCAACGGCGCGGGGGCACGTCAATACGTCCGTACGCGCCGTGTCATTTTCCTGTCACATCCCGCAAAACCGGATTATCCGCCGCCCGGTGCCCCGCACCCGGCGTTCACCAGGCGAGGCCGGCCGCCACCGGCAGGTGGTCGCTGCCGGTGGCGGGCAGCGACCAGGCGCTGCGCGGCTCCAGGCCGCGTACCAGGATCTGGTCGATCCGCGCCACCGGGAAGTCCGCAGGCCAGCTGAAGCCGAAGCCGTTTCCCGCCTCCTCCTGGACCGAGCGCACCTGGCCGGTGAGGGCGTCGAACGCGCGGTCGTCGACGGTGCCGTTGAGGTCGCCGAGCACCACCACGCGCGCGGCCGGCTCCGCGGCGACGGCCTCCGCGAGCGCCCGCGCCCCGTCGTCGCGCTGGGACGTCGACATGCCCGCGCGGGGGTTCACGCGCACGGACCCCAGGTGGGCCACGTACACCGCCAGCGGACCCTGCCCGGTGGCCACCGTCGTGCGCAGCGCGCGGGAAGGGTGCATCGCGATGTCGACGGTCCGGGTGTCCGACAGCGGCAGCTTGCTCCACAGCCCGACGGTGCCCTGAGTGGTGCGGTACGGGTACGCCTTCGCCAACTCCGCCTCGTACAGCGGGCGCGCGGTGTCCGTGATCTCCTGGAGCGCCAGCAGGTCCGCCCCCGAGGCGGCCAGGTCGCGGGCGGTGCCGGCCGGGTCGGGGTTGGCGGCGCCGACGTTGTGCGTGGCCACCGTGAGGTCGCCGCCCGGCCGGGACTTGTCCGTGAGCAGCCCGCCGAACAGGCTCAGCCACACCGTGACCGGCAGCACCAGCGCGACCACGGCGGACGCCGAGCGGCGCCACAGCGCCCCGGCGAGCAGCGGGAATGCGAGGAGGCCGAACCACGGCAGGAAGGTCTCCACCAGGCTGCGGAGGTTCATGGTGCCGCCCGGGATCCGCGCGTGCAGCGCCATGAGCAGGCCGAG
>NZ_JACBXC010000165.1 GCF_013870535.1 Streptomyces phytophilus
GCGCGGCCATCGCCCAGACCCCCGCCCACCGGCGCCCCTGGGTGGCCGTCAGCTCGCTCTCCCAGGACCTCACGGACGAGATGAAGCTCTCCGCCGAGCTGACCGGCGAACAACTGCTGGAGCGCCTGCGCGAGAGCCCCCACAGCGAGTACCTGGTGCTGGAGGAGACCGGCCACATCTACGGGGTGCTCGCCACCGCCGACGTCGAGCGCGCCTTCGTCGCCGCCATGGCCCGGCCGCAGGTCTGACCTCCGCAGGCCGGTAGGGTGAGCGGCATGTCCGAGCCGACCGGTGCCGCCCGCCGCCGCGGGCCCTTCCAGGTCGGGGACCAGGTACAGCTCACCGACCCCAAGGGCCGCCACTACACGTTCACGCTCGAAGCCGGGAAGGCATTCCACACCCACAAGGGTTCCTTCCCGCACGACGAGCTGATCGACGCCCCCGAGGGAACCGTCGTGCGCACCACGGGCAATGTCCCGTACCTCGCGCTGCGCCCCCTGCTCCCCGACTACGTCCTGTCCATGCCGCGCGGAGCGGCCGTCGTCTACCCGAAGGACGCCGGCCAGATCCTGGCGTTCGCCGACGTCTTCCCCGGCGCGCGCGTGGTCGAGGCGGGCGTCGGCTCCGGGTCGCTGACCAGCTTCCTGCTGCGCGCCGTCGGTGACGGCGGCATGCTCCACTCCTACGAGCGCCGCGCGGACTTCGCCGACGTCGCCCGGCAGAACGTCGAGCGCTACTTCGGCGGCCCCCACCCCGCATGGCAGCTCACCGTCGGCGACCTCCAGGACAACCTCTCCGACACCGAGGTCGACCGCGTCATCCTGGACATGCTCGCGCCGTGGGAGTGCCTGGACGCGGTCGCCAAGGCCCTCGTGCCCGGCGGCATCGTCTGCGCCTACGTCGCGACCACCACCCAGCTCGCCCGCACCGTGGAGTCCATCCGCGAGCACGGCAACTTCAACGAGCCCCAGGCGTGGGAGACGATGCTGCGCAACTGGCACGTCGAGGGCCTGGCGGTACGCCCCGACCACCGCATGATCGGCCACACCGGCTTCCTGCTCACCGCCCGCAGGCTCGCCGACGGCGTCGAGCCGCCGCTGCGCCGCCGCCGGCCCGCGAAGGGGGCGTACGGGGAGGATTACACCGGTCCCGGCGGCCAGCGGGCCGCGGCCGGCAGCTGAACCGGCACGGAACCCGCACAGAAGCGGCGGGGGCCGTTCCGCGGGCGGCCGGCGTGTGACACCATGCTGGCCTCCCCACGGCCCTCCCAGCCCTCACAGGAGCCTCCCCCGTGCAGCCTCTGCCCGGCGCCGACCTCCCGCACGCCCACCCCCGCGCGGTGCACTGGATCGCCACCGCGGCCGCCATGGCCGCCGTCGTCGCCCTCGCGGCGCTCATCCAGCCCCCGACCGTCGCCGCCGGCAACGACGGCAAGAGCGACCACGGCGGCAGACCCGCCCCCGGGCCGAACCCGGGCGCGGCCCACTACCCGGTGGACTGCGCCGGCACCGAGCCGGAGGTGTTCAAGCACGGCTCCGCCGACTTCGACGCCGACGGCCGGGCCGAGACCGTGGCCGTGGTGCGCTGCCGGGCCGCCGCCGGCTCCCCGCCCAGCGGGATGTACGTCGTCTCCGCCACGAAGCCCGGGGTGTCACCGCGCGTGACCGAAACCCTCCTCGACCCCGCCGAGGGCATGAGCGTCGGGGAATTCGCTGTCCGCGAAAACGAGATTTCGGCCACTCTCCTCGGCTACTCCTCGCCCGACCAGCCCCGCAGCAAGCCGGACAAGCAGCGCAACGTGACCTGGAAGTGGGAGGACGGCCGCTTCCGCCTCACCGCGGAGCCGGTCCCCGGCACCCAGGTCTGAGCCGTTCCGCCGCACCCCCTCCGCACCGACTTCCCGCCGGTCCCGGGAACGGGCGGGGGAGGAGTCGCCGTTCCGCTGCAATTCCAGGCACCCTTGGCGGGTGTTGAACGTTGTAGCGGAAACAAATGGCTGCTTTCCGATGTTGCTGGATGGGTATTTGCCTGGCGTGAGGACGGGCGCACGGGTGAAGATCGGATGCACCCCGACCGTCTTTGTGATCTAGGGGTTTCAAGTGGGACGCGGCCAGGTAGGGTCAGGAAGCGTCCAGCTCCCCTTGGAGGAGGTGAGGACCGTGGCAGCCCACGACGACGACACCAACCGCGGCATCCGGCCGGGTCGAGGGTCCGAAGACCCTGCCGGTCAGGTCGCCTACCTTGAGCAGGAGATCGCCGTCCTGCGACGAAAGCTCGCCGACTCGCCGCGTCACACGAGGATCCTCGAAGAACGCATCGTCGAGTTGCAGACCAACCTCGCCGGAGTGTCCGCGCAGAACGAGCGCCTGGCCAACACTCTCCGTGAGGCGCGCGACCAGATCGTCGCCCTGAAAGAAGAAGTCGACCGGCTGGCCCAGCCGCCCGCCGGCTTCGGAGTCTTCCTGCAGTCCGGCGACGACGGCACGGCGGACATCTTCACCGGCGGCCGCAAACTGCGGGTGAACGTCAGCCCCAGCGTGGAGCTCGACGACCTCCGCCGCGGGCAGGAGCTGATGCTCAACGAGGCGCTGAACGTGGTCGAGGCCATGGAGTTCGAGCGCTCCGGCGACATCGTCACCCTCAAGGAGATCCTGGAGGACGGCGAGCGCGCCCTCGTCATGGGGCACACCGACGAGGAGAAGGTGGTGCGGCTCGCCGAGCCGCTCCTGCACACCACCATCCGCGCCGGCGACGCCCTGCTCCTGGAGCCCCGCTCCGGGTACGTCTACGAGGTCATCCCCAAGAGCGAGGTCGAGGAGCTGGTCCTCGAAGAGGTCCCCGACATCGACTACACCAAGATCGGCGGCCTGGGCAACCAGATCGAGCTGATCAGGGACGCCGTCGAGCTGCCGTACCTCCACCCCGACCTCTTCAAGGAGCACGAGCTGCGGCCCCCCAAGGGCGTGCTCCTCTACGGCCCGCCCGGCTGCGGCAAGACGCTGATCGCCAAGGCGGTCGCCAACTCCCTCGCCAAGAAGGTCGCCGAACACACCGGCCGCCCCGCGGGCAAGAGCTACTTCCTGAACATCAAGGGCCCCGAGCTGCTCAACAAGTACGTCGGCGAGACCGAGCGGCACATCCGCCTGGTCTTCCAGCGGGCCCGCGAGAAGGCCAGCGAGGGCACGCCCGTCATCGTCTTCTTCGACGAGATGGACTCCCTCTTCCGCACCCGCGGCTCCGGTGTCAGCTCGGACGTGGAGAACACCATCGTCCCGCAGCTGCTCTCCGAGATCGACGGTGTCGAGGGCCTGGAGAACGTCATCGTCATCGGCGCCTCCAACCGCGAGGACATGATCGACCCCGCGATCCTGCGCCCCGGCCGGCTCGACGTGAAGATCAAGATCGAGCGCCCCGACGCCGAAGCCGCCAAGGACATCTTCTCCAAGTACCTCACCCGGACCCTGCCGCTGCACGCCGAGGACATGTCCGAGCACGGCGGCTCCGCCGAGGCCACCGTGGACGCGATGATCCAGTCCGTCGTCGAGCAGATGTACGCCGAGTCCGAGGAGAACAGGTTCCTCGAAGTCACGTACGCCAACGGCGACAAGGAAGTCCTCTACTTCAAGGACTTCAACTCCGGCGCCATGATCGAGAACATCGTGGACCGCGCCAAGAAGATGGCCATCAAGGCGTTCCTCGACCACGACCAGAAGGGCCTGCGGGTCTCCCACCTCCTCGCCGCCTGCGTCGACGAGTTCAAGGAGAACGAGGACCTGCCCAACACGACCAACCCCGACGACTGGGCCCGCATCTCCGGAAAGAAGGGCGAGCGGATCGTGTTCATCCGCACCCTCGTCACCGGAAAGCAGGGCGCGGACACCGGCCGGTCGATCGACACGGTGGCCAACACCGGTCAGTACCTGTAAATGCGGCGATCCGGCTGCGGGGGGCACCACACGGCCGCCCGCAGCCGGACGCGTATTTCCACGGGTGCAAACCGACCGGAGCAATGACTGTAATGATCTCCCCACTGCCGCCAAGGCGTTCTAGGCTCTTCCGTACCGGCGCGCGGCACAGCGCATTGCCGCCGCAGGGACCACACGTGCCGCAGACGCAGCGGTACTTGAGTGCCGTCCAGGGCCACGGACGGTACCGGGCAAGGAGGGCCGCATGACCGTACGGCGGGTAATGGGCATCGAGACGGAGTACGGAATCTCCGTCCCGGGCCACCCGAACGCCAATGCCATGCTCACCTCGTCCCAGGTCGTCAACGCCTACGCGGCGGCGATGCACCGGGCGCGCCGCGCCCGCTGGGACTTCGAGGAGGAGAACCCGCTGCGGGACGCCCGCGGCTTCGACCTCGCCCGCGAGGCCGCCGATGCCAGCCAGCTGACCGACGAGGACATCGGCCTCGCCAACGTCATCCTCACCAACGGCGCCCGGCTCTACGTCGACCACGCCCACCCCGAGTACAGCGCCCCCGAGGTCACCAACCCCCGCGACGCCGTCCTCTGGGACAAGGCGGGCGAGCGCATCATGGCCGAAGCCGCGGAACGCGCGGGCCAACTGCCCGGTGCCCAGCCCATCCACCTCTACAAGAACAACACCGACAACAAGGGCGCGTCCTACGGCTGCCACGAGAACTACCTGATGAAGCGGGAAACCCCGTTCTCGGACATCGTGCGCCACCTCACGCCCTTCTTCGTCTCCCGCCAGGTCTTCACCGGCGCCGGCCGCGTCGGCATCGGCCAGGACGGCAACGAACACGGCTTCCAGATCAGCCAGCGCGCCGACTACTTCGAAGTCGAGGTCGGCCTGGAAACCACACTCAAACGCCCCATCATCAACACCCGCGACGAGCCCCACGCCGACGCCGAGAAATACCGCAGGCTCCACGTCATCATCGGCGACGCGAACCTCTCGGAAATCTCCACCTACCTCAAGCTCGGCACCACCGCCCTGGTGCTGTCGATGATCGAGGACGACTTCATCGCCGTCGACCTGGCCGTCGAACAGCCCGTGCGCACCCTGCACCAGGTCTCCCACGACCCCACGCTGCGCCACCAGGTCGTGCTGCGCAGCGGGCGCACGCTCACCGCCGTACAGCTCCAGATGGAGTACTGCGAGCTGGCCCGCAAGTACGTCGAGGAGCGCTTCGGCGCGGACGCGGACGACCAGACCAAGGACGTGCTCACCCGCTGGGAGGACACCCTCAACCGGCTGGAGGCCGACCCCATGAGCCTGTCCGGCGAGCTGGACTGGCTGGCCAAGAAGGAACTCCTGGAGGGCTACCGCCGCCGCGACGCCCTGGACTGGGACGCGGCGCGCCTCGCCCTGGTCGACCTGCAGTACGCGGACGTACGCCCCGAGAAGGGCCTGTACAACCGGCTGGCGGCCCGCGGCCGCCTCAAGCGGCTCCTGACCGAGGACGAGGTCCTGCGGGCCGTGAAGAACCCGCCGGAGGACACCAGGGCGTACTTCCGCGGCCGCTGCCTCGAACAGTACGCGGACGACGTCGCCGCCGCCTCCTGGGACTCGGTCATCTTCGACCTCCCCGGCCGCGACTCCCTGCAGCGGGTCCCCACCCTGGAACCCCTCCGGGGTACTCGCAACCATGTCAAGGAGCTACTGGACCGCTGCCGCACGGCGGAGGAGCTGGTCCGGGTCCTCTCCGGCGGCTGATCCGGGACGGACCGGGCTAAAGGCGGCGCGGAGGGGAATCATCCGGGTGGCCTCCGAGCGTTGAGAGAGCACCGGGCCGATGTCGGCCCCAGCTTGTAGGGTCGGATCTTGTAGGCGACGCAGTCAGGACCATCGGGCGACACCGAGCGGGGTGAGGGATATGGCGACCAAGGACACCGGCGGTGGTCAGCAGAAGGCCACGCGATCCCAGGAAGAGGTCGAGGAGCAGGCGCAGGACGCCGAGGTCTCCGAGGACCTGAAGGAACGGCAGGAGAAGCTGTCGGAGGACGTGGATTCCGTCCTCGACGAGATCGACGACGTCCTGGAGGAGAACGCCGAGGACTTCGTCCGTTCGTTCGTGCAAAAGGGCGGCGAGTAGCCGCTCCGGGCGTCCGTCCGGGGAGCAACCGGGCGGACGCCCGGATGCGGGCACGGGTAAGGTCCGTGCCCAGCGCAAGTCACCGGCTCGGCCCGTGGGGGGCGGGCCGCCGTACCCCGGAAGGATTCGCGTGGAAGCCAACCCTCGGAGTACCGGGCGTCTGCCAGCCGCCTTCCTGACGCCGGGTTCGTCCTCGTTCATGGACTTCCTGGGTGAACACGCTCCGGCGGCTCTGCCGGGCAATCGGGAGGTGCCGCCCGTGAAGGGTGCGGTCGAGGCGCCGCACGGCACCACCATCGTGGCGGTCACCTTCCCCGGCGGGGTCGTCCTCGCCGGGGACCGGCGCGCCACGATGGGGAACATGATCGCTCAGCGTGACATCGAGAAGGTCTTTCCCGCGGACGAGTTCTCGGCCATCGGCATCGCCGGCACCGCGGGTGTCGCCGTCGAGATGGTGCGGCTGTTCCAGCTGGAGCTGGAGCACTTCGAGAAGGTCGAGGGCGCGCAGCTCTCCCTGGAGGGCAAGGCCAACCGGCTGTCCACCATGATCCGGTCCAACCTGGGCATGGCGATGCAGGGCCTGGCCGTGCTGCCGCTCTTCGCGGGCTGGGACCCGGCGCGGGTGAAGGGCCGGATCTTCTCGTACGACGTGACCGGCGGCCGGACCGAGGAGCGGGGTTTCGCCTCCGTGGGTTCCGGATCGGTGTTCGCCCGCGGGGCGCTGAAGAAGCTGTTCACCGACGAGCTGACGGAGGAGCAGGCCGCGACCGTCGTCGTCCAGGCGCTGTACGACGCGGCGGACGACGACTCCGCCACCGGCGGGCCGGACCTGGCCCGCCGTATCTTCCCCATCGTCACGTCCATCACCGACGAGGGCTTCCGCAGGCTGCCCGAGGCCGAGGTCTCCGAGATCGCCCGCTCGGTGGTCGACGGTCGGCTGGAGCAGCCCGACGGCCCGCGCGCGTCCGTGCTGTGACGGTCGTGCGGCCCCACGAGATTTCCCAACCAGCAGAGAGGGACGGATAAGCCGGTGTCGACACCGTTCTATGTCTCACCCCAGCAGGCCATGGCGGACCGCGCGGAGTATGCCCGCAAGGGCATCGCCCGCGGGCGCAGCGTGGTGGTGCTGCAGTACAGCGACGGCATCCTGTTCGTCGCCGAGAACCCGTCCCGGGCCCTGCACAAGGTCAGCGAGATCTACGACAGGATCGCCTTCGCCGCCGTCGGCAAGTACAACGAGTTCGAGAACCTGCGGATCGGCGGCGTCCGTTACGCCGACCTGCGCGGGTACACGTACGACCGGGAGGACGTCACGGCCCGCGGTCTCGCGAACGTCTACGCGCAGACCCTCGGCACGATCTTCTCCAGCGGCGCGGAGAAGCCGTACGAGGTGGAGCTGATCGTCGCGGAGGTGGGGGAGACCCCCGCCGACGACCAGATCTTCCGGCTGCCGCATGACGGTTCGATCGTCGACGAGCATGGCTCGGTCGCGGTCGGCGGCAATTCCGATCAGATCAGCACCTATCTCGATCAGCGGCACCGCGAGGGCATGACGCTGGCGGAGGGGCTGAAGCTGGCGGCGGAGTCCCTCGCCCGGGACAACAACGGCGGCGAGCGCGAGCTGACGTCGAAGCAGCTGGAGGTCGCGGTCCTGGACCGCAGCCGGCCGCAGCAGCGGAAGTTCCGGCGGATTCTGGGCAGCCAGCTCTCCAGGCTGCTGGAGGAGGACGGCGACGGCTCGGCGGGTGCCTCCGGCGCGGACGACGCCGAGGGCGCCGAGGACGCCGCGGCGGACAAGGACGCGGCGGCGGAGAAGCCCGCAGGCGGGACCGGCAGCAAGAAGAAGAAGTAGCAGCAGTACGGCGTCGACC
>NZ_JACBXC010001650.1 GCF_013870535.1 Streptomyces phytophilus
TCCGCTCACAGTCCGCTCACTGCTCGTCGTCGTCGCCGCGCCCGAACCGGCCCCGCTCCATGATCAGCGCGGCCTGCATCATCGCCCGCGCGTAGCCGGTGTCGTACAGCTCCATGCCGTGGCCGCCGCCGCCCACGTCCTTGTACTGGTTGCTCTGGTCGGAGCCGTTCTCGCGGTCGAAGTCGTTCGCGCGCGGGTGCTCGGCGAGGACGCCGCGCGGGTAGCCGGCGCGGACGAGCTGGCGCATGAAGCCGAACATGTCGGTCTCGCCGTTGTCCGGGAACACCTCGGCGTACTTCACCTGCGGCTCGTCCACGCGCACGTTGCGGTAGTGGATGTGGTTGACCCGGTCCTTGCGGCTCATCCAGCGCAGGAAGTCGACGGAGTCGAAGCCGACTTCGGCCGTCACGCCCGCGTGCACGGTCATGCCGTTGGACGGGCTGTCGACGGTCTCGACCATCCGCCGCCAGTCCGCGACCGAGCCCATGATCTGCGGGTTCCCGCGGCTGATCGCGGCGGGCGGGTCGTTGGGGTGCACGGCCATGCGCACGCCCGCCTCCTCGGCGACGGGCATGACCTCGCGCAGGAAGTGCTCGTAGTGCTCCCAGAGTTCCTCGCGGGTGAAGGCGGGTACGCCGTCGGGGCGGGGGAGGTCGCGGACCTTGACGCCGTCCACCTCGTGGTCGAGGTCGAAGGCGGTGTAGCCGGCGCCGATGCGGTCGGTCTCGTCGATCTCCTCGTAGTAGCCCTCCTTCAACCGGTGGACGTACCAGTTGTATTCGACGACGCCGATACCGGCCTCGCCCGCGGCGCGCAGCGAGGTCTTGATGTCCTCGATGGCCTGGTCGCGGCCGTCCTCGCCGCGCACGACCGCGTCGGGGGCGCTGATGAGGTAGGCGGTGACGTGCATGCCCATGTCCTCGACGCGCTCGCGGTCGGCGCGCAGTTCGGCGGCGTCCCAAGGGGCCGGGGGCACGTCGGTGACGAGCGCGCCGGTGATGCCGGCCTGCCGCCAGCGGCGCACGGTGGCCTCGTCGGGTCTGCGGGACATCCACTGGCACAGCTTGGGGGTGTCGGGTCCTTCGCGGACGTCGTCGGGCCAGTTGAGCTGCGGGA
>NZ_JACBXC010001651.1 GCF_013870535.1 Streptomyces phytophilus
ACGACGAAGGACGGCGAGTTGCGGGCGGTCGGCACCGGCGGCAAGGAGCGGTGGACGGTCGAGCTGCCGGTCAAGTCGACGGTCGGCAAGCCCGCGTGGGCCACGACGGCCGACGGCCTGCTGGTGGTCTCGGGTTCGGACGGCAGGATCGCGGTGGTCGACACCCAGGACGGCAAGAAGGTGTGGGACACCCCGCAGCGCAGCTCCTACGCGCTGCCGTGCGCGATCGGCGGGGGCTTCCTGTACGCGGGCGGGGACGGGCTGACGGCGTACGCCCTGACGGGCGACGGGGAGCCGGAGTGGAACGAGGAGCCGAAGGGCGACTACATCTGGTCCGCGCCGGCGCTGGACGGGAACGTGCTCTACGCCGTGAACGACTCGACGCTGACCGCCATGAACGCGAAGACGCGGGACACCGAGTGGACGGAGGAGGCGTCGACCGTCGCGCTGAAGTACCCGCCGGTGGTCCAGGGGAACTCGCTGTGGTGCGGTACGACGTCGAAGGGCGATCCCGACGCCCTGAGGGTCTACGACATCGGCAAGGGCCGGAAGGCGTGGGACGACCGGCGCACCTCGCGGGAGCGGGACGACTGGACCATGGCCGCCGCGAACAACCGGGTGTTCATCCTCTACACGGGGTCGCTGACCGCAAACCCGGTGTTCTGACAGGCCGTCGGGCGCACGGCCCGGACGGGTGCGCCGCGCCCGCCGCGGGGCGGGTGTTCTGAACGGTGACACATCCGTTGCCGATTGCGACAGTCCGGCCTGCCGGCGCGCTCCGTCCTCCCCTTAGGGTGGAGAGGCACACGGCACCGGGCATGCGCCGGCACGACCGCCGTGATGCGAGGGGATTCGGGAGGCACAGTGAGCAGCGATCGGGACGAGAACGGCGCGGGCCGGACCAGCCCCGATGTCGAGCGGTCCGCTACGGAGCCGGAGGGCACGGGCGAGTTCACCACCAGCCCGGCGCCCACCGCCTGGTACACGCAGGGGGTGCCGCCGCCGAGCACCAGTCACGACGAGGAGGCGGGCACCGGCTCGTCCCACTCCGGCTCGGCGATGCCCCCGTTGCCCAACGGCTTCACGGCCGCCCACGCGCCCGCCCCGGGGC
>NZ_JACBXC010001652.1 GCF_013870535.1 Streptomyces phytophilus
GCGCGGGCGAACGCGCTCGTCGTCGTACCGGAGGAGACCACGGAGGTGGCGCCGGGGTCGCCCGTGGACGTCGTACTCCTGGACTGAGCGGCGCCGGGCCCGGAGCGCACGCCGGGGCGGGAAGCGCGCGGAGCCGAACGGCAGGCCGTGGAGGTACGGTGGCTCCGCGCGAATTCACCCCGGGAGCTCCTGACGCCATGAGCCAGCCAAGCCGCCTGACCCACCTCGACGACACGGGCGCCGCCCGCATGGTCGACGTCTCCGCCAAGGACGTCACGGCACGCACCGCCCGTGCGAGCGGGCGCGTCCTCGTCTCGCCGCGCGTCGTCGAACTGCTCCGCGGCACCGCGCCCGGCGAGACGCTGCCCAAGGGCGACGCCCTGGCCACTGCCCGCCTCGCCGGCATCATGGGCGCCAAACGCACCCCCGACCTGATCCCCCTGTGCCACCCGCTCGCCCTCTCCGGCGTCACCGTCGACCTCGGCGTCGCGGACGACGCGGTGGAGATCGCGGCGACCGTGCGCACCACGGACCGCACGGGCGTGGAGATGGAGGCGCTGACCGCGGTGTCGGTGGCGGCGCTCACGGTCGTCGACATGGTCAAGGCCGTCGACAAGGCGGCGGTCATCACGGACGTGCGGGTCGAGGAGAAGACCGGCGGCAAGTCCGGCGACTGGAGCCGGCCGTGAGGGCCCTGGCGGTCACGGTGTCCAACCGGGCGGCGGCCGGGGTGTACGCGGACACGGGCGGCCCGCTGCTCGTCGCGGGCCTGACGGAGATGGGCTTCGCCGCGGACGGCCCGCGGGTGGTGCCGGACGGCGAGGCGGTGGAGGCGGTGCTGCGCGAGGCGGTCGCCGAGGGCTACGACGTGGTGCTGACCACGGGCGGCACGGGCGTGTCGCCGACGGACCGTACCCCGGAGATGACGGCCCGGGTCCTGGACCGCCAACTGCCGGGCGTACCGGAGGCGATCAGGGCGTACGGGTACGCGAAGGTGCCCACCGCCGCGCTCTCCCGCGGCCTGGCCGGGGTCGCGGACCGTACGGTCATCGTGAACCTCCCGGGCTCGTCCGGCGGCGTACGCGACGGGCTCGCGGTGCTGGC
>NZ_JACBXC010001653.1 GCF_013870535.1 Streptomyces phytophilus
CCACCAGGCGCCGCTCCAGCTCGTCCATGCCGGCCCGGGCGTCGCTGTCGGCGACCTCGATGGTCAGCGCGCCTGGCGGCAGCCCGTGCCGCATCAGCAGGGCCTCCACCAGCTGCGGGGACATGCTCCGGTCGGTGAGCCGGGCGGCGGACATCCGTACGGTCACGGGGATGCCCATGCCCGCCTCGTACCGCTCGGCGGCCTGCTCGACCGTCGCCTCCAGCAGCCAGCGCGCCAGCTCCGCCGTACGGGCCCGGTCCTGCCCGCTGCCGCGCCCGCCGGTGTCCGGCGGGCCCTGCATGAACTCGGCCGGCGTGTGCACGATGCCCTGCGCCGAGCGCCAGCGCGGCTGCGCCGACAGCGCCGCCAGGCGCCCGCTCGACAGCTCCACCACCGGCTGGTGGACGAGCGTGAACTGCCCGTCGTCCAGCGCGGAGCGCAGCCGGTTCGCCATCTCTATCCGGCGCACCACCTCGGCCTGCATCTGCGGCGCGTACAGCTCGACGCGCGCCTTGCCGGCCTGCTTGGCGCGGTACATCGCCAGGTCGGCGTTGCGCATCAGCTCCGCGGGGGTGCTGCCGGGCTCGGCGAAGGCCACGCCGATGCTGGCCGCGACCCGTACCTCGACGCCGCCCGCCGTGTACGGCTCGGAGAGCCGCACCCGCAGCCGGTCGGCGACCTCGCGGGTGCGCCGCTCGCGCCCGGTGCCGTCGGACCGGTTCTCCCCCGCCGCGCCGCCGACGAGCAGCACGGCGAACTCGTCGCCGCCGAGTCTCGCCGCCGAGTCCCCGGAGCGGATCGACTCCTGGAGCCGGCGGCCGGCCTGGATGAGCAGCTCGTCGCCGGCGGCGTGGCCGACGGTGTCGTTGACCGCCTTGAAGCCGTCGAGGTCGATGAAGAGCACGGCCGCGTTCGCGTCCCCGGCCCGCCGGCCGCCCAGCGCGTGGCCGACGCGCTCGGTGAACAGCGCCCGGTTGGGCAGGTCGGTGAGCGCGTCGTGGGAGGCGCTGTGCTGCAGCTGCGCCTGGAGCCGGACGCGCTCGGTGACATCCCTGGAGTTGAAGATCAGGCCGTTGTGGTGCCGGTTGACCGTCGACTCGAC
>NZ_JACBXC010001654.1 GCF_013870535.1 Streptomyces phytophilus
GTCCGACGAGCCCGTGCTGCAGGACGACCCGGACAACCCGCGCGGCGCCGCCGACGACCAGAAGATCGAACCCGTCGTCTCCGGCTGGAAGGCCGTCCACAACGCCAAGCGCCACAACGTCTACGACGTGCCGCCGGAGTGGGAGGTGCAGTCCCCGACGATGACCATCGGCTTCGAGGACGACTCCGGCCCGCTGGTGTCGATGACGGGCGCCGCGCTCTACAAGAACGGCATATGCAAGTACGCCAGCCGCGCCGGCGCCGGCACCAAGGGCGGCATCGGTGCGAAGAACACCAAGGAAGCCGTCGAGAACGAGGCCGGCGCCTGGGCCGAGGCCGCCTTCAACACCAGTAAGAAGGCGACCGTCAAGCAGACCGAGCCGGTGCCGTTCAGCAGCAAGCACGGCCTGAAGGGGCACATGGCCACCGCGACGGTCACCGACGTGCCGCGCGAGACCAAGTGCTCGGCCGACGGCAAGATCGTCGCGTTCACCTACACCGACGTCAAGGGCGAGTTCGCCACCTGGGTCCTGTACACCGACACCGGCGTGAAGGACGAGGTCCCGAACGACACCATTGCCAAGATCATGGACACCTTGCGCCCGCTGGAGGGCTGAGCGCCCGAATTCCACTTGGCAGCGGGGCGGCGGACCCGGCATAGTCCGCGGGTGATCCGTCCCCCCGCACCCGACGCCGACTCCCCGCCGGAGCCGGCACGGGACCCCGCAGCCGCCGGAACCGCGCCCCGCCGCTGGGCGGGGCGCAACTACACGCTGCTGTCCCTCGCCGCGGTGATCACCAACCTCGGCGCCTCCGGCGCGCTCATCGCCTCGGCGTTCGCGGTACTCGAAGCCGGCGGGTCCGCCACCGACGTCGGCCTGGTGGCCGCGGCGCGGACGACGGCGCTCATCGTCTTCATCCTCGTCGGCGGCGCGGTCGCCGACCGGATCCCGCGGCACCGCGTCATGGTCGTCGCGAACACCGTCAACTGCACCTCGCAGGGCATCTTCGCGGCGCTGGTGATCACCGGCGAGGCGCACCTGTGGCAGATGGTGCTGCTGTCCGCAATCGGCGGTACGGGGCACGCGTTCTTCGCGCCGGCC
>NZ_JACBXC010001655.1 GCF_013870535.1 Streptomyces phytophilus
GGTGGGCCCAGGCCGCGGGGGTGGCGACGCGGCCGCGGGGTGTGCGGGCCAGCAGCCCTTCGCGTACGAGGAAGGGCTCGGCGACCTCCTCGACGGTCTCCCGCTCCTCCCCCACCGCCACGGCCAGCGTGGACAGCCCGACGGGGCCGCCGGAGAAGAGCTTGAGCAGGGCACCGAGGACCGCGCGGTCGAGGCGGTCGAGGCCGCGGTCGTCGACCTCGTAGACCTCCAGGCCGCGGCCGGCGATCTCGCGCGTGATCACGCCGTCGGCCTTGACCTGGGCGTAGTCCCGCACGCGGCGCAGCAGGCGGTTCGCGATGCGGGGGGTGCCGCGGGAGCGGCCGGCGATCTCGGCGGCGCCGGCGGCGTCCACGGCGACGTCGAGGAGGTGGGCGGAGCGGTGCAGAACGCGCTCCAGCTCGGCCGGCGAGTAGAACTCCATGTGCCCGGTGAAGCCGAAGCGGTCGCGCAGCGGCGGAGGCAGCAGCCCGGCCCGGGTGGTGGCGCCGACCAGCGTGAAGGGGGGCAGCTCCAGCGGGATGGCGGTGGCGCCGGGGCCCTTGCCGACGATGACGTCGACGCGCAGGTCCTCCATCGCCATGTACAGCATCTCCTCGGCGGGACGCGACATGCGGTGCAGCTCGTCGAGGAAGAGGACCTCGCCCTCCTGGAGCGAGGAGAGGATGGCGGCCAGGTCGCCCGCGTGCTGGATGGCGGGGCCCGAGGTGATGCGGATCGGCGCGGCCATCTCGGCGGCGACGATCATCGCGAGCGTGGTCTTGCCGAGGCCGGGGGCGCCGGAGAGCAGCACGTGGTCGGCGGCGCCGCCGCGCTGGCGGGCGGCGCGCAGCACCAGGTCGAGCTGCTCGCGCACGCGCTCCTGGCCGACGAACTCGGCCAGGTCCTTGGGGCGCAGCGCGGTCTCCACCGCCCGGTCGTCGTCGGCGGCGGCCGAGTCCACCAGCCGCGGGTCGGCGTCCTCCCAGGTCATCGTGGATCCGTCCGTCGTGGTTCTGGTGCCGGTGCGGTGCGTCGTACGCCCCGGGAGCGGGGCGGCGTCATCGGGTGCGGTTCAGGGTCTGCAGGGCCGCGCGCAGCAG
>NZ_JACBXC010001656.1 GCF_013870535.1 Streptomyces phytophilus
CCACGCCTGCGAGCCGCTGTCCGACTGCCCGGAGAAGTCCTGGTCGACGGGCGACTCGAAGGACGTCGACAGCCTCGCGCGGCGTTTGCTGGACAAGCCGTCGGGGCACACGTGGAATTTCGCCCGTTCGGGCGCGCAAGTGGCGGATCTACCGGTCCAGACGGGCGAGGCGATCGCCCGCCGGCCCGATCTCGTGACGATACTCATCGGCGCCAACGACGCCTGCACGGACAGCGCGGCGGCCATGACGCCGGTGGCCGACTTCCGCACGGCGGTGGCGGACTCGCTGGACCGGCTGGAGGCCGACCTGCCGCGGACGCAGGTGTACGTCTCCAGCGTGCCGAGCCTCATGCGGCTGTGGGAGGTGGGCCGGGGCAGCGCGCTGACGCGGCAGATCTGGTCGCTGGGCGTCTGCCAGTCGATGCTGGCGGAGCCGTCGGACCTCGGCGCGACGGCGAGCGACCGGCGCGACGGCGTGCAGGAGCGGGTGGTGGAGTTCAACGCGGTGCTCCAGGAGGAGTGCGGGGAGCACCCGTTGTGCGTGTACGACGACGGGGCGGCGTTCCACTACGCGTTCACCGGGGACCACCTGAGCCGCTGGGACTCCTTCCACCCGGACGAGGACGGCCAGAACGTCCTGGCGCAGATCGCGTACGACAAGCTCCGCGCGGCCCGGGAGGGACGGTAGTCGCCGCGGGCGCGTGAGGGGGTGGGCGGGGCGCATAGGGTTTTGTCATGGCCGAGACTCCCCTGCCCCCGCCCGACGCCGTGCCGGCGCCGTCCGTGACCGCCGAGCCGTTCGGGAAGCTCGCCGACGGCACGCCCGTCGAGCGGTGGACGCTGGTCGCGGG
Organism: Streptomyces phytophilus; assembly: GCF_013870535.1. Lineage (GTDB taxonomy): Bacteria > Actinomycetota > Actinomycetes > Streptomycetales > Streptomycetaceae > Streptomyces > Streptomyces phytophilus. Next base: position 852 of record NZ_JACBXC010001656.1, read on the forward strand.
CGGCACCCGGGTGCGGGTGCTGTCGTACGGCGGGACCGTGCAGTCCGTGGAGGTGCCGGACCTCGCCGGGCGGTACGCGAACGTGGCGCTGGGGCTGGCGACGGTGGACGAGTACGTGGAGCACCCGGACCCGTACTTCGGCGCGCTCATCGGGCGGTACGCCAACCGCATCGCGGGCGCCTCGTTCGCCCTCGGCGACCGCACCTACCCGCTGCCCGCCAACGACGGCCCCAACTGCCTGCACGGCG
>NZ_JACBXC010001657.1 GCF_013870535.1 Streptomyces phytophilus
CGCGGTGGCCGAGAGCACGGTGCCGGCCGCGGCGTCGATCACGCCCGCGCTGCCGGCGCCGGCGGCCGCGTACGGGCCGCCGGCCGCGGCGACTTCGGCGACGGCTGCCGCCGCGGCGTCGAGGACCGCCGCGGGTCCGGCCGCCGCCGGCGTGGGCACGGTGCGGCGGTGCAGAACCCGCCCGTCGCCGTCGACCAGGGCGGCGGCGGTCTTCGTCCCGCCGATGTCGAGCGCGGCGACGACGGTCATCGCGGCCCGGCGGCGGGTCGGTTGCGGCTGGGCACGCGTCCTCCCGGTACGTACGGCATGCCAACTGATGCGGGGACAGGGGCAGATGGAGCAGGTGGAGCAGGTGGCGGGATCAGAAGGTCGGATGTCTGATGTCCGATGCCTGATAGTGTGTGACCGTAGCCCGGGGGTCGAAGTGGGTCAAGAGGCGGGAGTACGCGCATGACCGAAGCCCGTGCCGCGGATGCCGGGACGAGCGGGGCCCGTACGGCCGACGCGCGCACCGGCCGGTCCCTGCTGCGGCTGGAGGTCACCGAGGGCATCAAGCGCTACATCCTCGCGAACAAGCTGCGCCCCGGCGATCCGCTGCCCACCGAGAGCGACCTGTGCGCCGCCCTGGGCGCCAGCCGCTCCAGCGTCCGCGAGGCCGTCAAGACCCTCCACGCCCTCGACATCGTCGACGTGCGGCACGGGCACGGCACGTACGTCGGCCGGCTGAGCCTGTCGGCGCTCGTCGAGAGCCTCGCGTTCCGCGGGCTGCTCGGCCCGGAGAGCGACGTGCACGTGATGGCCGACCTGGTCGACGTGCGCGAGCTGTTCGAGCGCGGCATGGCGGAGCGGATCGTGGCCCGGCTCGACGGCGACCGACTCGACGCGCTGGACGCGCTCGTGGAGCGGATGCGCGCGGACGCCGGCGGCGCCGAGGAGGACTTCGTCGAGGCGGACCGGGCCTTCCACGCGCTGCTGGTCGAGCCGCTGGGCAACGAGCTGATGGGCCAGCTCTCGATGGCGTTCTGGGACGTGTACGCCATCGTCGCCCCGCAGTTGCGGATGGCCACGGGCGAGGACCGCGCGGAGACGACCGCGGCG
>NZ_JACBXC010001658.1 GCF_013870535.1 Streptomyces phytophilus
CGCCGCGGTCAGCAGCACCAGCGCGGCCACCGCCAGCGCGGCACCCCCCGGCCTGGTCAACTCAGCACCCGGGGCCCGGCGAACCGCTCATCTCGACGAGCGTGCAGATCGCCCGCTTCGACACCTTCCACGTGCCGTCCTGCAGCACCGAGACCCCCGTGGCGCCGGGCACCACCGTCTGGCCCTTGAGCGCGATGTCGTACGTCACGTCCGCCTCCTCGGCGGAGCCGAACTCCACCCCGGTGACCTCCGCGCCGACCTGCTTCCAGCGCTCGTCGTCGGAGAACGCGACCATCAGCGGCCGCATCGCCTCCCCGTCCTCCAGCACGGCCAGCTTCGCGTCGGCGTCGGAGTCGGGCGAGAAGAACGTCGTCCAGTTCTCCTCGATCTCCTTCTCCGCCGCCGCGGGGTCGGCCGGTTGCGCGCCGCCCGCGCCGTCGCCGGCGTCCTCGCTCTCCTCCGCGGCGGGGCTGCTCTCCGACGCCTGCGCGCTCGGCAGCTTCTCCGGTGTGTCCGTGCCCCCGCCGTCGTCCCCGCAGCCGGCCGCGCCCAGCCCTGTGAGCAGTACCGCGGCGGCAAGCCACGCGGCGCTGCGCGTGCGTGCTCCTCGGGTCATCCGTCCTCACCCCTGAACGTCGTCATGCGTCGAGTGTCCCGCCGATCCGTTCGCTCTACTGCGCAGTAGAACCACACACGGCATAGTGCATCCCAAGCGGCGGCGATGCACAGGGGGCAGAATGCGGCAAACCGGCCCGGCGCGCGGGTACTCGCTGGCGGCCACGGCCCTCAGGTGGGGCAGTTGGGCCGCGCTCGCCGCGGGGGCCGTGCTGTGCGCCGTCGGCTGGTACGGGGTGTCGGGCGAGCGGTTCGCCGAGCGGCAGATCCCGTACCTGGCGTCCTGCACGATCCCGGGGGCGGCGCTGATCGTCGCCGGGGCGGTGCTGCTGTCGCGGGGCGACCAGGGTCTCGCGGCGGCGCGGGTGGAGGAGTTGTACGGGCTGCTGGTGGCGGCGGACGGGGAGGGCGCGGGCGGGTCCGCCGGGCCCGGACCCTGGACCGGGCCCGGCGCCGGGGCCGGAGAGCAGCTGCCACAGGCTG
>NZ_JACBXC010001659.1 GCF_013870535.1 Streptomyces phytophilus
GACGCCCTGCGCGGCGAGCTGGCGCAGTTGGCGGAGGCGCTGACCGAGGCGCGCGGCGACGCGGCGGAACGCTTCGGCACCGCCGTCACGGACGAGCTGACCGAGTTGGCGATGCCGCACGCCCGCGTGACCGTCGACCTGCGCCGCACCGAGGTCGCCGCGGGCGCCGACGGGCTGGAGATCGACGGCCGCCGCGTCGCGTACGGGCCCACGGGTGTCGACGAGGCCGAGCTGCTGCTCGCCCCGCACCCCGGCGCCCCGCCGCGGCCGATCTCCAAGGGCGCCTCGGGCGGTGAGCTGTCGCGCGTGATGCTGGCTGTCGAGGTGGTCTTCGCCGGCTCCGACCCCGTGCCGACGTACCTCTTCGACGAGGTCGACGCGGGCGTCGGCGGCAAGGCGGCCGTCGAGGTGGGCCGCCGGCTCGCCCGGCTGGCGCGCGGCGCGCAGGTCGTCGTGGTGACCCATCTGCCGCAGGTCGCGGCCTTCGCCGACCGCCAGTTGCTGGTGGAGAAGACCAGCGACGGCTCGGTCACCCGCAGCGGTGTGACCGTCCTGGACGGCGAGGCGCGGGTGCGGGAGCTGTCGCGCATGCTGGCGGGCCAGGAGGACTCCGAGACGGCCCGCGCGCACGCGGAGGAGCTGCTCGCGGCGGCCCGCGCGGGGGCCGAGTAGCCGGGGCGCTGCCGGGTGGGTGACCCGGGCGGTGTGACCGACGTTGCGCCCGGGGCGGGTGTCGCGTGTGGGCCGAACGGGTGGCGTGGGGCAACCCGGCCCGTCCGGGGTGCGTCTACCTGAGTGGTCGGGCGAAATGCACCGTGCTGTCCGCCCCCTTCGTGCGCCCTCCCGGCGCGCGACGGGCGTGCGGGGCATCGCCCGGAAGGGTGGTGCATGTCTGACGTGTACGCCCGTACAGAGCGGTTGACGGCGCCGAGCCGGGTCCGGCGGCTCCTCGGGAGTGGCATCCTGGGCAGGCCCTGCGACGCCACGGACAGGAGTTCCGGCCCAGTGAGCAGCACCCCCGCACCGCCCCACGGCCCCACCGCGCTGCACGCCGTGCAGCTCGTCGGCCGCGGCGAGGGCGGCAGCGGTGTGCAT
>NZ_JACBXC010000166.1 GCF_013870535.1 Streptomyces phytophilus
GCAAACCCGTTCATCCCACTCTCCCTCAAGGACCTTGATCCATCCGATGTCTGTGGGGGTTCAGTCAGACTCAAGCGCTTGCTGGGGGAGGAACGTAGGGATTCATCGGATGAACGTCAAGACTCGGCGCAGCGGGCGGCGTTGCGCGGCGCGGCAACGCACCGGGGCCCGGTGGCGCGAACGCCACCGGGCCCCGGTCGGGTTGTGGTTGCCCTCCCGCGGTGCCCGTGGGCACCGCGGGACGTGCCTCAGCGCACGCCGGTGGGCTGGGGCTCCCGCTCCTCGCCCGCGGTCGGCGGCGGCACCGGCTCCGCATGGAGCTGCCGGTACAGCTTCTCGCCCTCCACGTCGACGTTCGGCAGGATCCTGTCCAGCCACTTCGGCAGCCACCAGGCGGACTTGCCGATCAGGGCGAGCACCGCGGGGACCATGGTCATCCGGACCAGGAAGGCGTCGAAGAGGACCGCCACCGCCAGGCCGAAGCCCATCATCTTCACCATGTCGTCGCCTGCGCCGATGAAGCCGGCGAAGACGCTGATCATGATGATCGCGGCCGCGGTGACCACCCGGGCGCCGTACCGGAAGCCGGTGACGACGGCGTCGCCGGCCGACTCTCCGTGGACGTACGCCTCGCGCATCCGGCTGACGAGGAAGACCTCGTAGTCCATCGCCAGGCCGAAGACCACGCCGATCAGGAAGATCGGCATCATCGACATGATCGGACCGGTCTCCTCGATCCCGAAGACCCCGGCGAGCCAGCCCCACTGGAACACCGCGACGACGGCGCCGAGCGCGGCCAGCACGGAGAACAGGAAGCCGAGCGCGGCCTTCAGCGGCACCAGCAGGGAGCGGAACACCAGCATCAGCAGGACGAACGCCAGGCCGACGACCAGTGCCAGGTACGGCACCAGCGCGTCGTCGAGCACCTTGGAGAAGTCGATGTTCACCGCGGTGCTGCCCGTGAGGTACAGGTCCGCGCCGGTCTCGTCCTGCAGGTTCGACGACAGGTCGCGGATCTCGCGGACCACCTTCTCGGTGTCGGTGTCGCTCGGCCCGCTGGCCGGGGTGACCATGACGGTCGCGGTGTCCCCGGCCTCGTTGAACGCGGCGGGGGTGACCGAGACGACGCCGTCCACGTCGGAGATCCGCGCGACGGCGTCGTCGGCCGCCTGCTGCGGGTTCTCCGTCTCGGTGGCGTCGATGACACCGGTGACCGGGCCGTTGAAGCCCGGGCCGAACGCCTCGGACAGCATGTCGTACGCCTTGCGTTGCGTGGTGTCCGTCGGGCTGCTGCCCTCGTCGGGCAGGCCCAGTTCCATGCTCGCCACCGGCGCGGCCAGCACGCCGAGCCCGATGATCGCGGCGCCGAGCACCAGGACCGGGCGCTTGAGCACCTGACGGGCCCAGCGGGTGCCCATGTTCGGCTTGGCGTCGTGGTCGGACGCCTTCGGGGCGCCGGTCTCCGGGTTGGCCTTGCGCACCTTGCGGCCGTAGATCCGCTTGCCCACGATGCCGAGCGCGGCCGGGACCAGCGTGAGCGCGATGAGCACGGCCAGCGCGACCGTACCGGCCGCGGCCAGACCCATCTTCGTCAGGATCGGGATGTTGACGACCGCCAGGCCCGCCAGCGCGATGATCACGGTGAGGCCCGCGAAGACCACCGCCGAGCCGGCCGTGCCGACGGCGCGGCCCGCCGCCTCCTCGCGGGAGTGGCCCTCCGTCAGCTCCGCCCGGTAGCGGGAGGCGATGAACAGGGCGTAGTCGATGCCGACCGCCAGGCCGATCATCATCGCCAGCGTGGAGGTGGTGGCGGACAGGTCGAGCACGTTCGCCAGCGCGGCGATCGAGGCGATGCCGATGCCGACGCCGACGAGCGCGGTGATGATCGGCAGCCCCGCCGCGACCAGCGAGCCGAAGGTGATCACGAGCACGACCAGCGCGATGCCGACACCGATGATCTCGCCGTTGCCCATATCGGGCTCGACCATCAGCGCGTCACCGCCGGCCTGGATGTTCAGGCCGTCCTCGCGCTCCTTGTCCACCACGTCGGTGATGGCGTCGCGGGTCTCGTCCTCCAGCTCCATGGACGTGACCTTGTAGTCGACGACCGCGTAGGCCGTGGAGCCGTCCTCGCTGACGCCCGCGTTGTCCGCGAACGGGTCGCTGACCTGCTCCACCTGGTTGCCGGCGATGCCGTCGAGCACGCCGTCGACCGCCTCGCGGCTGTCGGCGGCGGTGATCTTCTGGCCGTCGGGTGCCTCGAAGACGATACGGGCCGTCGCGCCGTCGGCGGACTGGCCCGGGAAGCGCTCCTCAAGAAGGTCGAACGCCTGCTGTGCCTCGGTGCCGGGCAGCGCGAAGTCGTCCTCGGGCGCGGTGCCCGCAGACGACGCGCCGAACCCGGCGAGGCCGAAGAGCAGCAGCCATATCAGCGCCGTGATACGGCGCCGCCGGAAGGCCAGCCGGCCGAGTTTGTATAGGAAGGTGGCCACGAGCAGGTTTCTCCTGATCTCGACGGTGGGTTGTGTTGAACCAGCCCGACGACGAGAGCGGCGTACGCCAGGTGGAGCCGTATTCCGTTGTGGTAATGAACGACAGGTCAGTTCATATGCAGAGCGGGGAGAATCACTGCGTCGACATAGTGGACAAGGTATTCGCTGGTGACCGGCGCGTTGTCGATGAGGGGCCGGGCCAGCATGGCGCCCAGCATCATGTGCGGGACGAACTCCGCGGCGGGGATACCCGCGGCCAGTTCGCCGCGCCCGACAGCGCGATCGATCAGGTCGTGGAAGGCGGCCAGCTCCGGTTCGACCATGAGCTGCCACATGGCCTGCTGCAGTTCCTCGTTGGACTGCTGGGCGAAGGCGACCGCGCGCAGGAGGGCCGAGTCCTTCTCCGCGCTCTTGCACACGCCTTCGGCGAACTGCACGAGGTCGCCGCGCAGCGTGCCGGTGTCGATCCCGGCCGTCCTCACCGGCTTGCTGTGCCGGAGCGCCGTGGCGACCAAGTGCGGCTTGGACTGCCACTGGCGGTAGAGGGTGGCCTTGCTCGACCGCGTACGAGACGCGACCGCGTCCATGGTGAGGGCCTCGTAGCCGACTTCGCGCAGATGGTCGAGCACGGCCTCGAACAGCTCGTGCTCGCGCTCGGCGCTCAGCCGGCTCCGGCGCCCGGTGGTGCTGGTGTCCTGCACGACCATCGGGCCCCCTCCCCAGTCAGCGGAACGAAACGGTTTCGTACTCAAAGAATATTAGCGGCGGCGGGAACCCCTCCGCGCCAACGGGGGTGTGCTTTGCGTCACTCCGTGAAGACGACCCAGACCGGGCCGCGGGCGAAGCGCAGCCGCTCGCCGCCCGGATCGGTGAACTCCGTGCCGTCGCCGGCCGATCCCCGCTCCCACCTCGCCGGATACGACCTGCCGCCGCGCAGCACCTCCGCCTCGCCCGAGCCGACGGTCTCGGTGAAGGGGGAGGGGTTGCCCGAGCGGTCGCCGAAGTCGGAGTCGCGGATCTCCACGTGCTGGACGACGACGGTGGCCGCCGACAGCCGCTCGCCCTCCGCGGTGGCGGCCGGGCTGCCGTCGAACGAGACCAGCCAGCGCTTCTGGTCCGCGTCCCAGGCGAAGCCGAAGCTCGCGGCTGGGTAGCGCACGGTCCGCTCGGCGGTGGCCTTGCCGCCCTCGGGCGCCGCGCCGAAGCGGAAGCCGATGTCCCGCGCGGGGCCCGCGTCGGGTGCCGCACCCAGCGCCTGCTCCGGCCGTACGAAGAGGTTGTGCGGCGCGGGTTTGGCGGGGTCGCGGAGGTAGGCGTCGCCCGCGTCGCCCGGCGACACGGGGAACAGGGGGGCCTCGTCGATGAGCGGGAGCAGCTTGGACTGCGCCCCGGAGAAGGCGAGCGCGGGCTTGCCGAACTGCTCCAGCAGTTCGAGGTCGGACTCGCGTGCGCTGCGCACCGGGCCGACCTGCCCCGGCCGGTGCGAGGCATACACCGCGAGCAGCCGGCTGAGGCCGGCCTCCACCCGTTCGACGTAGACGATGTCCGCCCGCTCCAGGCCCGTCTGCGGCCGTGCGGGGGCGGCGTTGTCGATCTTCACGCCCAGTACCGGCCCGCTGCGTCCCTCCAGTCCGGTGAACGGCGAGCCGCCCTCCACCCCTTCTCCAGGCTTGCGCCCCTCGTCCGTGGTGCACCCGCCCGTGAGCAGCAGCGGCAGCATGAGGAGCGCCGCCGGCAGGGCCGCCGGCGTACGCAGGAAGCGGGCTGTACGGCTGGCGGCCATGGCGTCCCTTCGTCGGGGTACTGACGCTTATTTAATGATTTGTCGTGATTCTAGATTCGATCCGCGCGGCCGGATAACGCCGGGCGTCCCCGGCCTCCAGTCGTTACCCTGGGGAAACGGACACCCCCGGCCACGGGGAAGGGCCGAAACCCTCGGACCGTCCGCGAGGCCAGACCGGCGCCACCGCGTCCGAACTGCACACCCGAACAGCCCGGGGTATCCGCCGCCGACACCCGCCGCCCAGGCAGGGCTGACCAGTTCACATGACCCGGAGGAGAGCACCTTGACCACCGAAGCCGCACCGGAACGGGAGACCCAGCCCGCCCCAGGGACGCAGGTGCGTCCGGGAGCGGGCGGGGACTCGCTGAGCAGCCTGGACGTGTGGGCGCGCTCGGCCCCCATCCGGCTCGCCGGATACGAGGACGACCCGGCCGACACCGCCGAGCTGCACATCCTGCGCGGCATCGACTGATCCGGCCGGGTCCCTGGCCCCGTACCTCGGGGCGCTAGCCGACGAACGTCCGGACCGCCGTCTTCAGATCGGCGAGGCCCTTCTTGGCGTCGGTGAAGAACATCCCGGTGTTCTCGGCGGTGTACAGCTCGTTGTCGATGCCCGCGTACCCGTGGCCCATCGACCGCTTGATCACCACCACGCTCTTGGCCCGGTCCACGTCGAGGATCGGCATGCCGGAGATCGCGTTGCCCGGCCGCCGCGCGGCCGGGTTGGTGACGTCGTTGGCGCCGATCACCAGCGCCACGTCCGCCTGCGGGAACTCGGGGTTCGCCTCCTCCATCTCCTTGAGTTGCGGATACGGCACGTTCGCCTCGGCCAGCAGCACGTTCATGTGCCCCGGCATCCGGCCCGCCACCGGGTGGATCGCGTACGAGACCTCCACCCCGTGCTCCTCCAGCAGGTCCGCCAGGTCGCCCAGCTCGTGCTGCGCCTGCGCGGCCGCCAGCCCGTACCCCGGCACGATGACGACCTTGCCCGCGTACGCGAGCTGGATCGCCACGTCGTCGACGGAGACCGGGCGCACCTGGACGTCCCCGTCCGTGACCTGGGCGGCGCCGTCGTCGCCGGTGCCGAAGCCGCCGACGATAATGGCCGGAATCGAGCGGTTCATGGCGTCTGCCATCAGCTTGGTCAGGATCGTGCCCGAGGCGCCGACGAGCGCGCCCGCGATGATCAGCGCCGGCTCGTTCAGCACGAAGCCGGCCATGCCGACCGCCGTGCCGGTGAAGGCGTTGAGCAGCGAGATGACCACGGGCATGTCCGCGCCGCCGATCGGCAGCACCATCGTGATGCCGAAGACCAGCCCCGCGAGGGTCAGCAGCGTCAGCGCCGCGATGCTGCCCGGGTCCACCACGAGCCAGACACCGGAGCCGGCGAAGACCAGGGCGAGCGCGCCGTTCAGCGGGCGGGTGCCCGGCAGGACGATCGGCTTGCCCGGGATCAGGCCCTGCAGCTTCCCGGCGGCGATCAGCGAGCCGGAGAAGGTGATGGCGCCGACGAGGATGTCGATGCCGCCCGGCACGGTGGTGCGCGCGCCGAGGTCCTCCGGGTGCGCGTGCTGGAGCACCTCGCCGATCGCCAGCAGCGCGGCCGCGCCGCCGCCGACCGCGTTGAACAGGCTCACCAGCTGCGGCATCGCCGTCATCTCGACGGTACGGGCCAGGTACAGCCCCGCGCCGGAGCCGACGATGGTCGCGGAGAGCACCACCAGCCAGCCGGTCGCGGTGATGTCGCCGCGCTCCGCCAGCAGCACCGCGGTGGCCGCGATCGCCACGGCCATGGCGGCGGCCGACAGGGTGTTGCCGCGGCGGGCGGTGGCGGGCGAGTTCATCAGCCGCAGGCCCAGCACGAAGCAGGCGGCGGCGGCCAGCAGGACGTACCGTACGGCGGTCTCCAGGTCGCTCACTTCGCCGCACCTCCCCGGGCGCCGCCCGGCACCGGCCGGGCGCGGAACATGTGCAGCATCCGGTCCGTGACGACGTACCCGCCGACGACGTTCATGGCGCCGAACGCGACGGCCACGAACGCCAGCACGTACTCCAGCGGCTCGTCGGCCAGCGACGTCACCAGCATCGCGCCGATCAGCACGATCCCGTGGATGGAGTTGGCGCCGGACATCAGCGGCGTGTGCAGCGTCGCCGGCACCTTGCTGATCACTTCGAAACCGACCAGCACGCTGAGCACGAAGATCGTGACGGCGGTGAGCAGATCGAGGTTCACCGGTTCTCTCCGTTCTGCGGGGCGACCGCGTCGCTGACGACCTCGCCGCCGTGCGCGACGACCACGCCGGCCTGGATGTCGTCGTCGAGGTCGATGTGCACCGCCTCGTCGGCCACCAGGTGCGCCAGCAGCGCGCTGAGGTTGCGGGCGTACGCGGTGGAGGCGGCCGTCGCCATCACCGACGGCAGGTTCCCGGCGCCGATCAGGGTCACGCCGCCGGCGAGCACCGCCGTCTTGTCCGGCTCGGACAGCTCCACGTTGCCGCCGAGTTCGCTGGCGGCCATGTCCACCACCACCGAGCCGGGGCGCATCTGCTCCAGCGCGGCGGCGGTGACCATCAGCGGCGGCTTGCGGCCCGGCACCCGGGCGGTGGTGATCACCACGTCGAAGCGGGGCACCGCCGCCGTCAGCGCGGCGAGCTGCGCCTGCCGCTCCTCGTCGGTGAGCACGCGCGCGTAGCCGCCCTCGCCGGCCGCCGAGGCCACGCCTTCCAGCTCCAGGAACTTCGCGCCCAGCGACTCGATCTCGCCCTGCGCCGCGGGCCGGACGTCGTACGCGGTGACGATCGCGCCGAGCCGGCGGGCGGTGGCGATGGCCTGCAGCCCGGCGACGCCCGCGCCGAGCACGAGGACGGCGGCGGGCTTCGAGGTGCCCGCCGCCGTCGTCAGCATCGGAAAGTACCGGTCGTAGTTGTCGGCGGCGAGCAGCACCGCCTTGTATCCCGCGACGTTGGCCTGGGAGGTCAGGGCGTCCATCGTCTGGGCCCGGCTGAGCGTACGGGGCAGCAGGTCGAGGCTGACGACTGTCACCCCCCGGGCGGCCAGCTCGCGGATGAGGGGGGCCTGGCGGAGCGGGTCGAGCATGCCGACGAGCGTCTGGCCGGAGCGCAGCGCGGCGGCCGTCTCGCGGTCGGGCGGTGCGACGCAGAGCACGACGTCGGCGCGGCGGATCAGCTCGTCCGCGCCGACGACCTCGGCCTCCGCGGCCGTGTAGTCGGCGTCGGTGAACCAGGCGCTCGCGCCCGCGCCGGTCTCGACGAGGACGTCGACACCCGACCGGCGCACTCGGGTGACGACTTCGGGGGTGAGGGCGACGCGGCGCTCGTCCGGCGCGCGCTCCCTCAGGACCCCCGCGGTGACGGCTTGGGCTCCCATGCTTCTCGCTCCCTCTTGGGCGACTGCGGGCGACCTCAGGGTGCTGCCCGTGGTCCGCGGTGGGGACACCTCGGGCGGCGGGTGGTGCGGTGGCAGTGCGGTGGCAGTGCGGTGGGTGGGGTGCGGTGGTGGTGCGGTCCGGTGGTGGGGCCGGGGCGGTCCGCACGCTATCGGATAACCGTC
>NZ_JACBXC010001660.1 GCF_013870535.1 Streptomyces phytophilus
AGCGAGCCGTCGAGCGCGGCGGCGAGGAGGCGCTCCGGTGCGGTGAGGGCGAGGTCGCGGAGCACGGCGTGGGCGAAGGCGTAGTGCTGTCGTCGGGCATCCGTAGCATTCATACATCAGTTCTATCGGAGCCCACTGACAACGCCGCCGCACCCGGCGGCCGTTCGCCCGGCCGCCGGGCTGCCGGGCTGCCCGTCCGCCTCCGGCTCAGGGGATGCTGAGCCCGTACGCCGCGAGCACGGGCACCACCGGCTGGTAGAACGCCGTCCCGCCGGAGCTGCACGGGCTACCGGACACGAGCAGGCCGAGCGCCGTCCCGCCGGAGTACGCGGACGCGCTGTCGCCCGGCTCGGTGCAGAGGGTGGCGCGGAACAGGCCGTAGACCGTGCCCTCGGGGTAGCTGATGGTCTCGTTGACCGAGACCACCGTGCCGCAGTGCACGCCGGTGGTCCGGCCGGCGCTGCACACCTGCTGCCCGACCGAGGGCTGGGCGGCGCCGGTGATCTCGATCGCCCCGCCGGGCACGCCGGAGGCCAGCTCGCTGGGGTAGGTGAAGTCGGGGTTGTTGTAGTGGATCAGGGCGTAGTCGCTGACCGGGAAGCTCACGCCCCCGGTCCGGCCGATCTCCACCGTCCTGGCGGCGTCCGCGTACCAGACGGCGCCGGAGTCGCCGACGCAGTGGCCCTGCATGAGGGCGTAACGCTCCCCGCCGCGGCCCGCGTTGAAGCCGACCGGGCAGGACCGTCCGGTGCTGCTGTAGATGACGTCGCCGCCGCGGACAACCTGTTCCTGGGCCGCGGCGGCCGGCGGGGCGAGTGCGGTGAGCACGGCGAGGAGCACGGCGGCCAGGACGGCCGCCACCGGGGCGAGTTTCGCGGGCGTGCCGTGGGGCGCGTGGTACGGGGTGAGCGGAGCGCGACGTAAGTTCACGGATCCTCCCGTCGTGGGGTCGGCAGCCGCATTGTCGCGCAGGGCCGACCGCCCCGTACAGGAGGTCCGTTCGGCCCTATTCCGGTGCGGATGGTCCCGGGCATGCTGGTCTCGCCTCGGAGAGCCGTGGCGTGGGGGGTGAGAGCCGGTGCGGCGCGGAAGCC
>NZ_JACBXC010001661.1 GCF_013870535.1 Streptomyces phytophilus
CGACGCCCGCGCCGCCGAGCAGGAACTCGTACTCGATGCCCCGCGGATCCGTCGCCGCGATCGGACCGCTCCAGTCGAAGCCCCATTTGACCGCCACGGCGTTGATCATCACGCCGATCACGGCGGCAGCCGCCAACGGGGTGAGGAAGCCGAGGACCAGCGCGAGGCCGCCGACGATCTCGCTCAACCCCAGCACCCACGTCATCGCCCGCTCCGCGGGATAGCCGGCCGCGCCCAGGGTCGCCGCCGTCGGGTCGAACCCCGCGCCGTCGAACCAGCCGAGGAGCTTCTGCGCCCCGTGCGCCGCCACGATCACGCCCACCACCGCCCGCAGCACCAGCAGCCCGGCGTCGACACCGGTCACGCCCTCCTCGACGTCCTCGGCGTAGCTGATGACGGGGATGGTGCGCGTCTGGGCCATGGGCGAGCTCCTTGTCGTTCTGGGCGCGACGCTAGGACACCCCCGGGACCCCCGCCACCCGGCACATTCCGCGATCCGACCCCGCACACCTCATGACCAACCGCCCGAGCGCGGCTAAATTCGATTCATGGTGGACACGGTGCGCGAAATCGAGCGGAAGTACGAGGCCACGGCGGGTGCCCGCGAACTGCCCCCGCTGCCGGACCTGACGGGCGTCGACGGGGTCACGGCGGTGATCGACCAGGGCACCGCCCTGCTCGACGCCGTCTACTACGACACCGCCGCCCGCCGGCTGGCCGCCGACGGCATCACCCTGCGCCGCCGCACGGGCGGCGAGGACGCGGGCTGGCACCTGAAGCTGCCGGTGGCCGCGGGCGTACGCGACGAGATTCGCGCCCCGCTCGGCGAGGACATCCCGCGCCGCCTCGCGGCCCTCGTCCGCTCCCGTACGCGGGACGCCGAGCTGGCGCCCGTGGTCCGCATCCGCTCGGAGCGGGACGTGCACCAACTGCTCGGCGCGGACGGCGAACCGGTCGTGGAGGTCTCCGTCGACCGGGTGACCGCGGAGCGCCCGGAGACGGGGGCGACGGCGCGGTGGGCCGAGGTGGAGGCCCACCCGCCCTCACCGACTGCCATCCAGGTCGCCCCTGACGCCGGGAGGCACCCGCCATTC
>NZ_JACBXC010001662.1 GCF_013870535.1 Streptomyces phytophilus
GTGATCACGCCGTCGCGCAGCTCCAGCACCCGGTCCGCCAGGTCCAGCAGCGCCGCGTCGTGCGTGGCCACCAGCGCCGTGACGCCCTCGCTGCGCACCACGGCCCGCAGCAGCTCCATCACCGCGTGGCCCGTCTCCGCGTCCAGCTGCCCCGTCGGTTCGTCCGCGATGATCAGCGCCGGCCGGTTCGCCAGCGCCCGGGCGATCGCCACGCGCTGCTGCTGCCCGCCGGACAGCTCCCCGGGCCGCTGCGCGGCGTGGTCCGCGAGGCCGACCAGCGCGAGCAGCAGCTCCACCCGCTCCTCGCGCTCGCGCGGCGGCACCTTGCGCAGCCGCATCGGCACCCCGACGTTCTCCGCCGCGGACAGGATCGGGATCAGCCCGAACGACTGGAAGACCAGCCCGATCCGGTCCCGGCGCAGCTCCAGCAGCTCCGCCTCGCCGAGCCCGGACAGCGCGACGCCGTCCAGCTCGATGCGGCCGGAGTCGGCGACGTCGAGGCCCGCGACGAGGTTGAGCAGGGTCGTCTTGCCGGAGCCGGAACGGCCCTTCAGCGCGACCAGCTCGCCGCGCGGCACCCGCAGCGACACCCCGCGCAGGGCGTGTACGGCGGTGGCGCCGCTGCCGTACGTGCGGTGCAGGTCCTCGACGACGACCATGGCCTCGGCCGTGTCCGCCGCCCGCTCCCGTACCGCCGTGCCCTCTCTGCCGGTGTCCTCGCTCATGAGTCCTCCCCCTCGTCGTGCTCTTCGCCCTGCTCGTCGTGGTGCCCGCCGTGCCGGTCCCGTTCCCCGCCGGCCCGCCACACCCCGATGTGGTCCCGCTCCGCGGTGAGCCGGACCCGTCGTCGCAGACCGTACCGCTCGACGTACTCGCGCGGGAGCTGCAGCCTGCCGACGCGGTCGAGCACGGCGTACTCCGCGGCCGTCAGCTCCTCGTCCCGCAGCGTCTCGGCGGCGGTGCGGCCGTCGCGGATCTGCACCGTGCGGCGGACCTGGCGGGAGACCAGCGGGTCGTGGGTGACGACGAGGACGGTGGTGGCCAGCTCCTCGTTGGCGCGGCGCAGCGCGGCGAAGACCTGCTCGCCGCTCGCG
>NZ_JACBXC010001663.1 GCF_013870535.1 Streptomyces phytophilus
GCGGGCGCCGAGCCGAAGTCGGGCGTCGGCGCGGAGCGGGAGGCGCGGCTGCGCCGGGTCTCGGGGCGCTCCTCCTTCGGCAGCGAGTTGAGGAGCTGCCGCGCCCTCGCGAGCCGGTCGGTGACCTCGCTCTTGTGCCCGGCCAGCGCGTCGCGCTCGCGCTCCAGTTCGGCGAGCGTGTCGCGGGCCCGGACCCGCTGCTGCTCCAGCCGGCGCTGCAGGCCGACGAGTTGGCGCAGCCGGCCGCTCTGCAGGTTGCCGATGCGCTCCAGGGTGGCGGCCTTCTCCAGGTACCCTTCCGGGCTCTCGGAGAGGATCAGGGTCAGGTTCGGGTCGATGCCGCCGGAACGGTACTGCGCACCGGCGAGCGAGCCGAGTTCGGTACGCATCCGGTTGATCCGGGCGAGGTCGCGGGCGGCGCGGTCCTGCATGCGCTCCGCTTTGCGGCGCAGTTCCTCCGCGCGCTCCCTGGCCGCGTTGAACTTCTCGGTGGCCCGCTCGGCCTGGGCGTAGAGGTCGTGTACGCGCTCCCTGGCCTCGGCGTGGTCGTCGGGGGCGGCGAGAGCCGCGTCGGAGAGGCCGGAGAAGACGGCGGGCGAGCCGGACAGCGCCGCCGCCGCGGCGGCGGTGAGGACGCCGGTACGCAGGCGGCCGGCACCGCAGGGCCGGGTGGATCGTCGATGTGCTGACACGCGGCAGACAGTAACCACGCGACTACGCGCCGACCAAGAACCGCCTTGGGGCGCGATGTCGGCGCCGCGGTGCCGACGCAGGTCACCCGTAGGGCGTTCGAAACGCGCGGTGTCGGCAATTCGCCCGAACGGGCGGCACGATGGCCGCGTCGGCGGCCGCGCCGCCGTACACGGCGGCGGCCTGTCGTACGGTGCGGCTACTCGGCGCCGGTGGCGGCGCAGGCCAGGGCCACCTCGGCCCACGTCCATGCCTGGTCCTGGAGATCCGCGACGGACGAGGCCCGTTCCTGCCGCCGCGCCGCGTCAAGCGCCCGGCCCGCCGCCTGGACGGCGAGGGGGGACGGCGACGGGGCCGCGGCAACGGCCGCGCACGCCTGCGCCACCAGTGCCCACAGCCGGGC
>NZ_JACBXC010001664.1 GCF_013870535.1 Streptomyces phytophilus
GGCCTGCCGGTCGTCACCGCCCTTGTCGCGCTCGTCGAGCGTGGGGCTGGACCTGTCGTACTCGTTGATCTGCTCGGCCTCGGACTTGGAGACCTCGTTGCGCTCGTCGGGCATCTCGACGAGGTCGCCGCCGTGCGCGTCGGCGGGCATCTCCATGATCCAGCCGGGGCGGATGAGGCTGGCCTGGCTGAGCTTGGAGCCGTCGGGCTGGATGCGGTCCTTGTTGAGCTGGTAGATCTCGCCGTAGCGGCGGCCGTCGCCCAGGTGGCGTTCCGCGATCTCCCACAGCGAGTCGTGGTGGCGGCCCTCGGGCGGCTGGATGCGGTAGAACTTCGTGTCCCGCTCGGCCTGTTCGCGGGTGTCCTTGTGCACCTCGCCGCCGGCGCCCTGGCCCTTGGGCGTCTCCACGTCCACGGCGGGCCTGGCGGTGTCGACCTGCTGGCCCGGGGTCTGCTGGGCGGCGGCGACCGGCGGCTGCTTGTGCTGGTCGAGCTGCTGGCCGATGTCGGAGAGGCCGGGAGCGAAGCTCGCGGCGCTGGCGGTGAGCAGCAGCACGGCGGCGACGAGCTGGCGGGCGAGCGCCTGGCTGGCGCCGGAGCCCGGCACCCGGCCCGGCATGCCCATCCCGGAGACGGCGGCCTTGGCCTCGACGAGCACGCAGGCGGCGAACTGCGCCCAGGCCAGCCAGACGACGACCGCGAAGACCTTGACGAAGACGTCGGTGGTCACGTCCTCGTTGAGCATGCTGAGGGAGGGCGCGGAGTCGGGCAGCGGCCAGCCGATGAAGTAGGCGAGCGCGCCCGGCACGCCGACGACGAGGACCACGAGCGCGAGGAAGGCGAAGAACGCCTTGATGACGTCGCCGAAGGTCCGGCGCTGGATGCGTACCGGTACCGGAGTCCTGTTCGCACTGCTGCGTGCCATCGCTGGTCCTGAGCCCTCCCGATCGGCGCGGCGCGGACCGCGGCCCTGATGCGCGCTTCGCGCGCGGGCCGCTGGGCGGCGTCCCCGTACTTGCCCACCTGACGTTACCGAAGGCCGTTTTGGGGGTCGAGCCCAGGCAGGTGACTGCATCGTCACGACCTCGTCACCG
>NZ_JACBXC010001665.1 GCF_013870535.1 Streptomyces phytophilus
GGAGCGCATCAACGCCACCCCGGCCCTGGACTCCCCCCTGGGCACGCTCCTGGAACAGTCCGGCTTCCTGGCCACCCCCCGGGGCCTGCGCATCCGCGCCTGAAACGCCGGGTCGAGGTGGCCGCCGGTGCCGCAGCCGGCCTACTCCACCCGGCCGTTCAGATACGCCAGGACCGCCCGTACCCTGCGGTTGTCGTCGTCCGACGGGGGCAGGTCCAGCTTCGCGAAGATGCTCGTCGTGTACTTGCTCACCGCGCCCTCCGACAGGAAGAGCTGGCGCGCGATCGCCGTGTTCGAGCGGCCCTCCGCCATCCCCGCCAGCACCTCCCGCTCCCGCGGGGTCAGCCGCCCCAGCGGCTCGTCCCGCGCGTTGCTCGCCAGCAGCTTCGCGATGACCTCGGGGTCCATCGCCGTGCCGCCCTCGGCCACCCGCCGTACGGAGTCCACGAACTGCCGCGCCGCGAACACCCGGTCCTTCAGCAGATACCCCACCGCACCGCGGCCGTCGGCGAGCAACTCCCGCGCGTACAGCTGCTCCACGTGCTGGGAGAGGATCAGCACCGGCAGGTCCGGCCGCTCGCGCCGCGCGGCCAGCGCCGCCTGGAGGCCCTCGTCCGTGAACGTCGGCGGCAGCCGGATGTCGACCACCGCCACGTCCGGCCGCTCGGCGCGCAGCGCCGCCAGCAGCTCGTCCCCGGACTCGACCGCCGCGCAGATCTCCATGCCGTGCGCCTGCAGCAGCCGCGTCAGCCCGTCCCGCAGCAGGTACTGGTCCTCCGCCAGGACGACTCGCACTGCCCCGCTCCTCTCCGCCCCGCCCGCCGGGGCGGCCGTGCGTCCCCCCGTCAACACCGCTGTTCCGCACCGCTCTTCCGCCACCGCCGCAGCAGCGGGCGCACCCCGCTCAGGCCGAGCGCCACCATCGCCAGCGCCGTTGGCCAGCGCAGCGCCTCCGGCATGTACAGGGCCAGGAACCACGACCTGTTCTCCGTGCCGAAGACCAGCAGCAGCGCCGCGACCAGCCCCTGCGGGAAGAGCGCGACGGAACACAGTACCGGTGCCAGCGCGGTCAGCCACAGCTCCCCGCGCCCCG
>NZ_JACBXC010001666.1 GCF_013870535.1 Streptomyces phytophilus
GAGTCCATCGGCTTGCCGAAGGTCTCCAGGCCGGTGACGACCGTCTCCACCTCCGCGCCGAGCACCTGCACCCGGTCCCCGACGCGCACCGTGCCGCGCTCGACGGCGCCGGTGACGACCGTCCCGCGGCCGGTGATGGTGAGCACGTTCTCCACCGGCAGCAGGAACGGCGCGTCCAAGTGCCGCTCGGGCATGGGCACGTAGGTGTCCACCGCGTCGAGCAGTTCCACGACCGCCTCGGTCCACGCCGGGTCGCCGGCGAGCGCGCGCAGCCCGGAGACCCGGACCACGGGCACCTCCTCGCCCGGGTAGCCGTGCTTGGTCAGCAGCTCGCGGACCTCCAGCTCGACGAGGTCGGTCAGCTCCGGGTCGCCGGCGTCGGCCTTGTTGAGCGCGACGACCACGTGCCGTACGCCCACCTGCCGGGCGAGCAGCGCGTGCTCCGCGGTCTGCGGCATGACGCCCTCGACCGCGGAGATCACCAGGATCGCGCCGTCGAGCTGGGCCGCGCCCGTGACCATGTTCTTCACGAAGTCGGCGTGGCCGGGCATGTCGACGTGCGCGTAGTGGCGGGTCGCCGTCTCGTACTCGACGTGCGCGATGTTGATGGTGATGCCGCGCACCGCCTCCTCCGGCGCCCGGTCGATGCGCTCGAACGGGACGAAGGTGCCGGTGCCGCGGTCGCTGAGCACCTTGGTGATGGCGGCCGTCAGCGTGGTCTTGCCGTGGTCGACGTGCCCCATCGTGCCGATGTTGACGTGCGGCTTCGTGCGCACGTACGCCTGCTTGGGCATGGTTCTTCCTCGCGGATCGCAGTGGCTGCGCGGACCCCGGGCCGGGCCGGCCCTCCCCCGCTGGGGTCCGCTGGTGCGATCACGGGAAGGGGCGGATTCGGGCGCCGTCGGCTGCGGCTGCCGGCACTGCTGCGAGTGCTGCCGGCACAGCCTTCGGCGCGTCCGCGGCTGCGGACGTGTGCGCGAGGAAGGCGTACCGGAACATGCCCCCATGATCGGGTACGGACCGGCTGCCCGTCGAACGGTTTTCGGCCGCCCACGGCGCCGGCGGGCGGTGTGCGTGCCCGGACCGGCGGGG
>NZ_JACBXC010001667.1 GCF_013870535.1 Streptomyces phytophilus
GGTGGGCCGGGCGCTCGTGGAGGCGGTGAAGGCGCTGGACTTCCCGCCGGGCCGGGCGCAGGTCTTCGTGCACGGCGAGGCGGGGATGGTCAAGGAGCTGCGCCGGCACCTGCGGCTGGAGCGGCAGGTGCCGCGCGAGCAGTTGTCGGTCTCCGGCTACTGGCGGCTCGGCCACGACGAGGACGGCTGGCAGTCCTCGAAGAAGCAGTGGAACGAGGCCGTCGAGCGCGAGCAGGAGGTCCGGGAGGGTGCGGAGCCTTCCGCCGGCTCCGCACCCTGACCCCTCCCCCGGGCCTCTGAGCCTCAGACCGATCGCTGGTACGTACGGAACGTACGGGTGGACAGCAGCACCGCCGCCACCGCCACCGCGAGCAGCGCGCCGCCCCGCCCCAGCACTTCGCCCCAGTCGGGGTCGGCGGACAGCGCGCCCCGCCCGGCCACCACCGCCCAGTCGACGGGGTTGACGTCGGCGACGTGCCGCATCCAGGGCGGCATCAGCGCCGGCGCCATGAACGACGAGGACAGGAACGTCAGCGGCAGCAGCAGGAACGTGTTGATGCCGATGATCGACTCCCGCTGCCGCACCACCATGCCGATCGCGTTGGACATCGCCCCGAAGACGGTGCCCAGCAGGATCGCCGCGACCACGAGCACGAGCAGCCCGGCGGCCCCGCCCGCGTAGTCGGCGCCGGCGAGCAGCCCGAGCAGGATGATCACCACCGCCTGCACGAGCACGCTGAGGCCGTTGTTGATCACGTTGGCGTTCATCAGCGCCCCGCGGTTGACCGGGGTGGTCAGGAATCGGTTGAGGGTGCCGCGTTCGATCTCCTCCAGCGTGCCCATGCCGGCCCACATGCTGGAGCTGAGCGCGGTCATCACCACCACGCCGGGGACCAGGTAGTCCAGGTACGAGCCGGTGCCGAAGCCCGGCAGGTCGGTGATCCTGCGGAACAGGTTGCCGAACAGGAACAGCCAGATCACCGGCTGGAGCAGGGTGATCAGCAGGTACGCCGGCTGCCGCACGAACGCGGTCAGCTGACGCTGCGTCATATACCAGGTCTGGGCGGCGACCGCGCTCATCGCGCACCCC
>NZ_JACBXC010001668.1 GCF_013870535.1 Streptomyces phytophilus
ACCCGCGCACGTGTCCGTACCGGGCGGGCCGGGGGAGTCCGCGTCGGACGCTGTCGCCGAGGAGGTGACCCAGGGCGCGCTGGAGCGTGTCACCCGCTGGATCCTGGACAACCTGTAGGCCGCGCCGCTCACCCGGGCCGCGAGCGGCGCGGGGACCGGCGGCGCGTCACCGGAAGGCACCCGAGGTGGAGAAGAGCCCGCACGACAGCGACTACGGGCGCTGGCTGATGAGCGTCTCGCAACTCAACGGCGTCCCCCTGCTCTTGCCCGCCGTCCTCGACGACGGCACGCCCGACTCGATCAGGATCGAGTCCGGCGACGCCTACATACACCGCGAGACGGGAGTGATCCTGGCGTTCGTCCTCACCGACGACCGCGGCGTGCGCCACATGTTCGCGCTGGACCACGCGGATCGGAGCTTCGAGCCGCTACGGGACGTGGTCCACGCCTTCCTCGACTCGCGGTTCCTGCGGAACCTCCGGAACGCGACCCCGCTCGGCAGGCTGATCAATACCGCCGGAGCCGTGGTGCGGCACTACTGGCGGTGGGAGAAGGAACCAGCCGGCACCGGCTACTACGTGTATCCGGACGGCAGGCTCCTGTTCCGCGGCGTCTACGAGCTGGAAGAGGGGGGAGTGGGTTCGTGAACCCGCAGAAGGAGGCGCTGCCCGCCGTCATCGACGGCCGGGACGTCTACATCGCCGTCCAGCGGCTCCCCGGCTCCGAGCCCACCTCGTCGAACCTGCGCAGGGTCGCCGGACAGAAGGCGGCCGAGGCGCTGGACCACGTTCAGAGCACGATCCATGTCGTCGCCGAGCGGTTCAGCCGCACCGTCGGCGAACTGGCCGCCCAGGCCACCGCGCCCGAGTCGGTCTCGATCGAGTTCGGCATCACGATCGCCGGCGAGGGAAACGTCGTCCTCTTCAGCGGCTCGGCCGAGGCGTCCGTCGCGGTCACCCTGACCTATCCGGTCCCGAACCGGCGCTGACGTACGGAAGGGGGCCGCGACCACCGGGATGCCCGACCGCACCGCCTCCCGGGCCCGGCGTGCCCTGCCGTCTCCACGGGGGACGGCAGGGCCGGGCCCGG
>NZ_JACBXC010001669.1 GCF_013870535.1 Streptomyces phytophilus
GCGGCGCGCCGCTGCCCGGGACGGCGGACCTGAGCTTCGCGGGCCGCAGGGAGGACGTGCTGCTCACTCCGCTTCCGGGTACAGGCGGCGCAGTTCGTCCCTGAGTTCGTCGCCGCGCGGGTTTCCCTCCTTCCCGTACAGGTCGGCCGCCTGGGTCAGATGCTCGCGGTGCGCGGACATGTCACCGTCCTCGTGCGCGAGCGCCGCCAGCTTCTCGCGCACGGCCGCCTCGTAGTGCGCCGCCTTCTCGGCGTCCAGCAACCGCACCGCGGCGACGTACTCCTCCCTCGCCTGGCGGCCTCGCCCCGCATGCAGCAGTACGTCGCCCATGGCGGCCCGGGCCCGCCCGGCCATACGGCGGTCGCCATGCGGTGCGTAGCCGGGCAGCCCGAGGAATCCGTCTACGGCCGCACGCAGGGCCTCCTCGGCCTGTGCCGGCCGGCCCGCGGCGTCCAGCGCGCAGCCCAGCAGATACCGGGCGATGGCCGCCCCGCGCTCTTCGCCGGCCTCGCGGTACGCGGTGAGCGCCTCCTCGTACGTCGCGATGGCGCGGGGCGGATCCAGCCGGTCCCACAGCCTGCCGGTGAACTCCAGCACCGAGGGCCGCAGCACGCCCAGGTCCGCGTAACCCGCATGCCCCTCGCGTACGTCGGCCACCCGGGCCCCGGCACGTTCGAGGAGGGTCCGCGCCTCGTCGAGCCGGTCGAGGTCCGTCAGCGGCCGCGACGTCAGCGCGGCGATCCGGGCCTCGGCCGCGGGCTCGCCGTCGCGGGCGGCGGCTTCCGCACCGCGCAGCCCGGTGGCTATCCAGTCGTGCAGGTAACGGTGGTTGAGGAACAGGGCGGTCAGCCCTTCCGCCAACTGCCAGACGGCCCGGTGCTCTTCGAGCCCTTTCGCCGTCTCGTGTACGGCCAGCAGCTCGGCCCGCTCGCGCCGGAGCCACTCCAGAGCGTCCTTCTTGGCGCTCCCGCCCGCGAACGGGCCGGGCGACGCGTCCCGCAGCACCTCCCCGTGGTCCGTGACCCGCAGGCGCGGCCCCGTCACCGCCGCGTCGGCCTGCGCCACACGCCGTACGTAGTGGCGGATCAC
>NZ_JACBXC010000167.1 GCF_013870535.1 Streptomyces phytophilus
GCTCGAACTCGCCCACGCCATCGACGTCGACCTCAACTTCGACCTCGACCACCTCGCCCGCGGAATCGCCGGCGACCAGGCGGTGACGCTGACGCACCTCCTCGCGGGGTTCGTCGAACCCACCCTGGCCGAGGACCTGGACCCGGCCCGCACCCGGGACCGCGAACGCCTCCGCGACCTGCTGCGCGCCCGCACCCGCGCCCGCGACCTGGCCCACACCCGCACCCGCACCGTCGCCACCCTCCTGGGCCTGCCCCCGGCCACCAAGGGCCTCGCCGACGCCCTCCTCCACGGCGCGCTGGACGACTTCACCGACGACGACCTGAGCGGGGTCGACCTCACCGGCACCGACCTGGTCGGCATCCTCTGGTCGGCGACCCGCACCAGGTGGCCGGACGGCACCGACCTGACGGACCTCAGAGGCCGCTCCGAGGAACGCCCCCCGGACTCGGGCCTCTTCGTCGTGACGGAACCCCCCGGGGTCACCGCCCGCCGGTGAGCCGCTTCACCATCACCGTGTACGGAGGCGAGCCGTCACCGACGTCGCACCCGTCGAGACTCGGTAACCCCAGCTCTCGTACAGGCGAACAACCTTCGGATGCCCGGTCTCCACCTGAAGGGAAACCAGATCCGCCACCACGGGCGCGATCAACGCGTCATGAATCCTCCGCACACTCCCCTTCCACCACCCACCCGGCGCAAGCAGCGCCCCGTAGGCATACCCCACCGCATCACCGCCCTCCCTCCCGACGACGCACTGCCAGTTCTTCCGGGGAGGACCAGAGGTCGAGGAAGTGGGTGAAGCGCTCGCGGGAGTGAAAGGGGGTCGGGACAGTCCGCGTACACCGCGTCATGAACGTCGAGCAACACCCCCCGCACCGCCGCGACCCCACCCCGCCCATACCGCCTCAACTCCACCGGCCGCACACCTCGGTCACTCCCGCCTTGCGCGTCCCGCAGGCCGTCTGCCTGCGGCAGCGATTCGTGTCCCACGCCCCTGGCCCCGCTCGGGCTGTCGCCCTCGTACCGGACGGGTACCGTTCTGAGTATCAGAGGTCAGGACGGAGTTCCTTATGCCCTACCCGCTGGAGGAGCAAGAGGCGATCGGGCGCCGGATCAAGCGCCTTCGTCTGCGTCTCGGGATGGCGCAGGCCGACTTGGCGGTAGCGGTCGGGAAGACCCAGGGCTGGCTGTCCCGGGTGGAGAACGGCAGGCTGGAGCTGGATCGCACGGGGCTGATCAACCAGATCGCCGCCGCGTTGCACTGCCATCCGAACGACCTGCTCGATCGTCCGTACACGAGCAACGTCCCGGAGAACCAGTGGCAGGTCGCGGCCACGTCCATCATGCGCGAGCTGCGCCGCTTTGATCTCACTCCCACGTTCGACGGCACCCCACGCCCGAGCCGACAGCTTTGGCAAGACGTGAAGCGCCTCCATCGGCTGCGGGACGCTGCCGCGAACACGGCGATCCTGCGGGAGATGCCTGACCTCTTCCGGGAGGCGCGCGCTCTGGCCGAAGTCTCCACCGGCCACGAGCGCGAGGAAGCGTTCGCCGTCTACACCGTGTGCTGCAAGGCCACGCATACGGCGGCCCACGCACTGGGCCACTCGGAACTGATCGCCCTCGCGTGTGAGCGCGCGATGTGGTCGGCACAGCTGTCCGGCGACCCACTGATGCCCGCTGTGGCGGACTACATGCGGATCTGGGACATGTGGGCCACCGCCGACTGGAACGACGCCATGGTTCTCGCCGACCGGGCGCTCGACTCCGTGGAGGACTACGCCGAGCGGGATGACCAGATGGCTCTGCGCTTGCGGGGGATCCTGCACCTCCGTGCAGCGGTCTCGGCGGCGCGCGCCGGCGACGTGGCGGAGTCCAGAGCCCGTATTGCCGACGCCACCGAGACAGCGGTACGGATCGGCCGCTACGAGGGACCTCCCGTCTTCGATCGGCAGTCGGTCACGTTCTCCGCCGGGAACGTGACGGTTCACGGCATCGCGACCGCTCTGGAGGCCGGGGACCACGTGCGTTCGCTGGAGTTGAACGACGACGCGGACCCGGAGGAGATCGACTCGCTTCCCCACTCGCGTCGGGGTAACCACCACATGGATATGGCCAGGGCGTTTCTGTGGAACGGCGACCGGCACACGGCGCTGAACCAGCTCCGCAAGGCGGAGGATCTGGCACCGCAGCTCGTGCGAAACCACCCCATTGCCCGCGCCACGCTCCGCAAGATCGTCTATGCCGAACGAACCTCCACACGTGAACAGTTGAGAGGGATGTCGAACCGGTTTCACCTCGACGACCAGGGCTTATTCCGCTGACGCATATGGACGGGTAACCGACTGCCTACCGTCTGTTGCATGACGGCAGGGAGACGAACACCGCGGGACTCCGCCCGGCGCCGGACGCTGGCAGATGTGGCTGCCGGCTGGACCCCCCGGCGCGGAGATGCCGTGTGGGACACGGCCAGGCGCCGCGCCGGGGTCGTGATCGCCATACCGGAGGACACCGGTACGCACCTCTTCCACGTGTGCCCGCCCAGCGGCGGCGGGGCATGGGTGGCGCGCCTGGACGACCTCCAGCCGCACGAGGACGACACCCCTGACGGAAGAACGCTGAACGAATCCGTCATGCCACCCCCGGAGTTGCTGCCCGGCCCCTGGTCCGTCGAGTCTTCCGAGCGTGGGCAGCCGGGCGATGAAACCGGCAGGAACAACTCGGCTCCACCCGGAACGGGGTCAGCACCATGACCACCCACGCGTGCGGGTTTCCCCGCAGTGTCCGATCGGTCGGCAAAGCGCGCGACTTCGTCGCGTCCC
The DNA here is from genome assembly GCF_013870535.1 of Streptomyces phytophilus. GTDB lineage: Bacteria > Actinomycetota > Actinomycetes > Streptomycetales > Streptomycetaceae > Streptomyces > Streptomyces phytophilus. The sequence continues at coordinate 2,826 of NZ_JACBXC010000167.1, forward strand.
TCGTCGGGACCGACGACCGTGCCGACGACATCCGCCACTGTGTCTCCGAACTCGCTACCAACGCCCTGCTGCACGGCACCCCCCGGGGCCGCGAGTTTCGCGTGTACGTCACCGTCGAGGACGGCTCCGTACGCGTCGAGGTCCACGACGCCGGCGAGACCCGCCCGCACCTGTGCGCCCCCGACGAAACCGCCGACCGCGGGCGCGGGCTGCGCCTCGTCGACGTGCTCGCCGACGACTGGGGCACCTCCGACCGCACCGGCGTCGGCAAAGTCGTCTGGGTCGTGTTCAAGGAGGCCCTCGCCCCGTGAGGGGGCGGGCCACCTTCTCTGAAGTGGATGTTCACCTGCGGTGTTGGCGAGACGTAGCGTCGGTCGCCACGGGGCGTCTGTCGTGGCGTGCCGGGGAGGGGAGTACGTCGTGGCCGTTATCGCGCATCTCAGTGACATTCACATCGACGACGAGCGCAGCGTCCGCCGCACCCGCGCGGTGGTCGACTACCTGGAGGATCTGCCGTACGACCTGGATCTCGTCCTCGTCAGCGGTGACATCGCGGACCACGGCACGCCCGAGGAGTACGCCGTCGCCCGGGAGTTGCTCGACTCGCGGCATCCGGTGCTGGTCTGTCCCGGGAACCACGACGACCGGGCCGCGTTCCGGCGGGGGCTGCTCAAGGAGCCGGCGGACACCGCGCCGGTGGATCAGGTGTTTCGCGGGGCGGGGTTCACGGTGCTCGCGTGCGACTCGTCGGTGCCGGGGAAGCCGGAGGGGTGGCTCGGGGACGAGACGGTGGGGTGGTTGGAGGAGGAGGTGCGGCGGGTGCCGGAGGGGGATGCGGTGCTCGTCGCGTTTCATCATCCGCCGGTGGCGTTGCACCTTCCGTACGTCGACGGGATCCGGCAGTTCGGGGAGGAGCGGCTCGCGGAGCTGGCCGGGCGGCATCCCCGGATCACGGCCTTCCTCGCCGGGCACGCGCACACCGCCGCCGCCACCGTCTTCGCGGGGCTGCCGCTGCTCGTCGCGCCCGGGGTGGTCAACACCGTCCTGCTGCCGTGGGAGCGGGCCGCGCACGCCGGGCAGCACGTCCGTCTCGACCTGCCGCCGGGGGTGGCGTTCCACGTCCTGGACGAGGGCCACCGGCTGACCACCCACTTCCGCACGGTGTCAACCGAGGGTTGACGCACGACGGGGTGTCAACCTACGGTTGTCAGTATGACGGAACCGAAGCGCTCCACGCATCCCGTACGCCTCGACGACCTGATCGAGGCCATCAAGAAGGTCCACCCCGACGTCCTCGACCAGCTCACCGGAGCCGTCGTCGCCGCCGACCACCTCGGCGACGTCGCCGACCACCTCATCGGCCACTTCGTCGACCAGGCGCGGCGCTCCGGCGCGTCCTGGACCGACATCGGCAAGAGCATGGGCGTCACCCGGCAGGCCGCCCAGAAGCGGTTCGTGACCAAGGGCTCGGACGAGGGCTTCACGCTCGATCCGAGCGAGGGCTTCGCCCGGTTCACCGGCCGGGCCAAGAACGTGGTGGTCGCCTCCCAGGACGCGGCGCGGGCCGCCGCCAACACCGAGATCGGGCCCGCCCACCTCGTCCTCGGGCTCATCGCCGACCCCGCCGGCATCGGCGCCGCGTCGATCGTCTCGCAGGGCATCCTCCTCGACACCGTGCGGCAGGAGGCCGCCGCGGCGCTGCCGCCGGCGGCGGAGGGCACGGTGCCGGAGCTGATCCCGTTCAACGCGGCGGGGAAGAAGGCGCTGGAGCTGACCTTCCGCGAGGCGCTGCGGCTGGGCCACAACTACATCGGTACGGAGCACATCCTGCTGGCGCTGCTGGAGCAGGAGAACGGCGACGGCGTGCTGTCCCGGCTCGGCGTCGACCGGGCGGCGGCCGAGGCGCACATCGAGGCCGCACTCGCGCCCCTGCGGAACCCGGGCGCGTAGGACGCGGTCATACCTGCTCGAAGTGGAACGCCTTGATGAAGCAGTCCCGGGGCTGGGAGACCGCGAACAGGACGCACTCCACGAGCGACTGCGCCGTGAGGGCGTCCTGCGCCCCGCGCGGCGTGGTCTCCCATTCCTCCGAGAGCGGGTCGGGGTTGTCGAAGTCGGGCGGGTAGAGGGAGATCACCCGGACTCCCCGGGGCCGCAGCCGCTTGGAGAGGATCTCGGCGAACCCCGCCTGGGCGCTCTTGGCCGCGTAGAAGGCGTCGTGCGCCTCCGAGCGGTGGTGCCCCGCCGTGCCGGCGGCGGAGACCATGGTCACCACGTCCGGCTTCTCCGATTCGAGCAGGAGGGGCAGGAAGTTCTTCACGGTCAGGACGGTGCCGGTCGCGCCGGAGGCGAGGGTGTCGACCACGTCGGCGTCGGAGGCGGACAGCAGGTCAGGGCCGTGCAGGTAGCGGGATCCGTTGTTGATCAGGACGTCCACACGGCCGGTGCGCCGGCCGACACCGGCCGCGAACTCCGCGATCGACGCGGGGTCCGTCAGGTCGCAGGAGAAGGCGTGCACCTGCCGGTGCCCGCGGTCGCGGATCTCGTCGCGGACCCGCTCGGCGGCGGCGAGGTTCCGGGCGGAGAGGAACACCTCCGCGCCGAGGTCCGCGAGGCGGACGGCCAGGGTGCGGCCGAAGTCGCGGCCGGCCGCGGTGATGACCACGCGGTGGTCGTCGAATCTCATGTCGGCGCTCCTGCCTGGTGGATCGGGCGTCGTCGCACGATCTTCTCAGTACGCCACCGTGAAGCGCGTGCGGTGGTGCTTCGGCTGCTCGGCCTCGTCCAGGAGCGCCACCGCGAAGTCCTCCATGGAGATGGCCGACTCGCCCTCGCCGTCGACGACCAGCTCGTCCGCGCCCAGCCGGTACGCGCCCGTGCGTGCGCCCGGCAGGATCAGGTGCGGCGGGCTGGCGTACGCCCAGTCCGTATCCGGGCCCGCCGCCCGGCAGACCTCCAACTGGACGGCGCAGGCGCGGGCGATGGGCAGCCACGGCGCCGGGAAGTCCGGCCCGTCCATCACCTGGACGCCGCCGCTGCCCGGCAGGGTCAGCGTCGAGGACCCGCCGACCAGCAGCAGCCGCACCTCTGACGCCGCCGCACCGGCGAGCAGCGCCCGTGCCATGACGGGCAGTTGGTCCTCTGCGCCCGGTGCCGGGCGTGTGGCACTCACGATCAGGTCCTGTCCGGCGCCGAGCGCCGCGACGTCCGCGGCGCGGGCCGCGTCGCCGATGCGTACGTCCACGTCGGCGGGCAGGGCGCCGGGCGGGCGCGGGGTGCGGACGACCGCGGTGACCTCGTGGCCGCGGGTCCGGGCCTCGGTGACGATACGGCTGCCGATCTCGCCGGTGGCGCCGAAGACGGTGATACGCATCAGACAGCGCTCCTCTGGTGTGCCGGGCGGGTGACGGTCGCGGGGGTCGCGGCGGGGCGTGGCTGCGGTCCCGTCTCCGGTCCCGTATGCGGTCCCGTCTCCGGTTCCGGCTCCGGTGCCCCTTCCCGCGCGGCTCCCCGCGCACCACGCGCACCACGCGCCGCGCCCACCCGCTCCGCCACCCACAGCACCACCGTCCCGGCCGCCAGCACCGCGCCCAGCGCCGACACCGCCGGCCACCCGCCCCGCGCCCAGACCACCGACGTCAGCGCCGAGCCGACCGCCCCGCCCGCGAAGAAGCTGGTCATGAACGCGGAGTTGATGCGGTTGCGGGCGTCGGGGCGGATGGCGTAGACGACCGCCTGGTTGCTGTTGAGCACCGCCTGCTGCGCGACGTTGAGGCCGACGATCCCGGCGACCAGCCACGGCAGCGACTCGCCCGCGACCCCCAGCAGCACCCACGAGCCGGTCAGCAGCAGCACGCCCGCGCCCGTCACCGCCTGGACGTGGCCGCGGTCGTTGAGCCGCCCCGCGAACGTCATCGTCACCACGCCCAGCGCCCCGACCAGCCCGAACAGCCCGATCCCCGACTCCGACCAGCCGTACGGCGGCCGGGCCAGCAGGAACGTCAGCGCCGTCAGCTGCACGCTGTACGAGGCCAGCGACAGCGCCCCTATCGCCGACCGCCGCCGCAGCACCGGCTCCTCGCGCAGCAGCGCGACGGTGGAGCGCAGGAGTGCCGGGTACGAGATCCCAGCCGAGACCGCGGGAAGGCGCGGCAGGTGGCGGTGGAGGAGGACGGCCATGCCGGCCATGAGGAGGGCGTTGACCCAGTAGACGGTGCGCCAGCCGCCGAGTTCGGACAGCGCGCCGGAGGCGGTACGGGCCAGCAGCCCGCCGAGCAGGATGCCGGACATCACGATGCCGACGACCCGCCCCCGCTCCTCCGGCGCCGCGAGCCCGGCCGCGTACGGGACGACGACCTGCGCGCCGACGGAGGCCAGCGCGGTGAGGACCGTACCGGCGAGCAGCACCGGTCCGTTGGGGGCGGCGGCGGTGAGCGCGAGGAACGCGGCGGTGGCGACGAAGAGGCCGACGGACAGCCGCCGCCGGTCGGTCACGTCGCCGAGGGGGACGAGGAGGATGAGGCCCAGCGCGTAGCCGGTCTGCGCGGCGGTGACGACGAGCGCGGCCAGCGTGCTGCCGACGTGCAGGTCGCGGCCGATGAGGTCGAGGAGGGGCTGGGCGAAGTAGTTGCCCGCCACGGACAGCCCGGTGGCGGTGGCCATGAGCAGCAGGAGTCCGCGCCCGAGGGCGGCGGGTTCCTCGCGAGGGGATGCCGAGTCCGTTGTCATGGCCTCAGGCTCCGCCCACCACCATCGATGAGTCCAACACATAGTTGTCATCCGATCCATCTCGTATCACGATGGATCGCATGGAGCTGCAACAACTGCGCTACGTCGTCGCCGTCGCGGACACCGGCGGGTTCACCCGGGCCGCCGAGCGCTGCCACGTCGTCCAGTCGGCGCTGAGCCACCAGATCGGCAAGCTGGAACGGGAGCTGGGCGCCCGGCTGTTCGACCGTACGAGCCGGAAGGTGCGCCCCACCCGCG
>NZ_JACBXC010001670.1 GCF_013870535.1 Streptomyces phytophilus
GCCGGGGTGAGGAAGTCGGGAAAGTAGCCGCGCGGCGGCATCACGGGCCGCAGCATCCGCAGCGCGGACCGGCCGCGGGGGCACTCCCGCGTGCGCCAGGCGCGCAGCGCCGGGTCCGGGCTCCGTTCGGTGAGCTGGTGGACGCTGAGAACCGTCTCCCACAGCGGGTCCGGACCGTCGGCGATCCGGGTGCGCGCCAGGTCGGCGGCGGTGAAATGCACGCGCAGCAACTGCCCTCCCCGTGTCGTGTCCCGGCGTGCGGGCACGTCCCCCCGATTCCCGGTCTCTCCTGCTCCGGGACTTGCCGGCGGTGGGTGGCGGGCCCGGTCCCCTGTTCCGGGCCCGCCACGCACCGACGGTGTGGAACGGTCGGGGAACGACCGTTCTCCGCTCAGACTGTAATGTCGAGAACGGCCGTTCTCAAGCGGCCGGACGCTGCCGCGACGTGATCGGGACAGCCCCGGTACGTTGTGGGCGGCGAAGAGCGGCGCAACGGGCGGAACGCGGCGGAACGGAGCAGCGGACATGGACGACGCGGACAACGGGGCCGCCAGGCAGCGCGTACTCGAAGCCGCCGACCGGCTCTTCTACGCCCACGGCATCCGCGCGGTCGGCATGGACCGGATCCGCGACGCCTCCGGCGTCTCCCTCAAACGCCTCTACCGCTGCTTCGCCTCCAAGGACGAGCTGGTCGAGGCGTACCTGCGGCGGCGCGACCGCTGGGTGCGCGGGGCGCTGTCGGACTTCGTCGCCAAGGAGGCCACCGGCCTGCCGCGGGAGCGGGTGCTGGCGGTCTTCGACTGGCTGGAGTGGTGGTTCGGCGAACCCGACTTCCGCGGCTGCCCGTTCACCAACGCCTTCAACGAGATCGGCGCGGACAGCGCCCGCGCCGCCACCGCGGTCCGCGACCACCAGCTCGCCGTCAGCGCATACCTCCGCGACCTGATCGCCGCCACGGGGGCCGCCGACCCGGACGCGGTCACGAACCGCTTCCTGGTCCTGTACGCCGGCTCCCTCACGTTCGCCGCCATCTCCGGCAGCCCCTCCCCGGCGAGGTACGCGCGCGAGACGGCGGCGGCGATCCTGCCG
>NZ_JACBXC010001671.1 GCF_013870535.1 Streptomyces phytophilus
TGCAGCGGGCGGCGGTGTTGAAGCCCGCCGGGCTGGTCTTGAGCCCGTTGCGGTACGTCGTGGAGCCGTACCCCTGGGCGCAGGGCAGCGGGTCGAAGAAGCTGAGGGCCAGGCCGAAGCGGGCCCCGTCGGAGGTGATGGCGGTGGAGCCGGCGGCGGCCACCTGGGGGAGCTGGACGAGCAGTTGCTCCAGCCCGTCCTGCCGGGTCACGGCGATCTCCGAGGTGGTCAGCAGGTTCGCGAGCAGGATGCTGAGGCTCGGGTCGAGGTCCCGCAGCAGGCCGGTGACCTGGCTCGCGGCGCCCGGCCCGGCCTCGACGACGCGGCGCAGGTCGCCGTCGGAGCGCTTGAGTTGCTCGGTCAGCTCCTCGGCGCCCTCGGCGAACTCCCGCAACGCCTCGCCGGAGTCGTTCTGCGTGGTCAGCACCGTCTCGCCGTCGATCATGAGCCGGGTGCTGTACGGCAGCGCCTCGTCGGCGGCCCGGATGAACTCGCTGCCGGTGTCCAGGAGCCGTTGCAGGTTCTCGCCCTGCCCGGCGAGGGCGTCGCCGAGTTCGTCCACGACGGTGCGCAGCTCGCCGGTGTCGACGGAGGTGGCGAAGGAGTCGATGCTGGTGAGGAGGTTGGTGACGGGTGCGGGCGTCGCGGTGTGCTGGCGGCCGACGACGGCGCCGTCCGCGAGGTACGGGCCGGACTCGCCGGTGGGCTTGAGGTCGATGTACTGCTCGCCCACGGCCGAGTAGTTGGCGACGTCGGCCGACAGGTCGGTGGGGATCGGCGGGGCCGAGTCGCGGATCTGCAGTTCCGCCTCGACGCCCGTGTCGGTCAGCTCGATCGACCCGACGCGCCCGACGGACACCCCGCGGTAGGTGACCTCGGCGTGGGTGAACAGGCCGCCGGTCTCGGCGAGTTCGACGCGGACCGTGTAGTAGTCGCGCATGCCGACGTAGCGTCCGAGGTCGGCGTAGCGCATGCCGACGTATCCGATGACGAGCACCGCGACGACGGCGAACACGATGTTCTTGACGATGACGGACCTGGTGATCACGGGTTCTCACCCCCGGGTGACCGGCTGCCCGATGCCGGGGG
>NZ_JACBXC010001672.1 GCF_013870535.1 Streptomyces phytophilus
GAGCCGCTCCCGCAGGGTGCCGGTGACGGTGGGGCGGTCGAGGTGCAGCACGTCGGCGATGCGGGAGAGCAGCGCGGGCAGGCCGCCGGCGAAGTGGAAGTCCTCCATCAGGAACCGGCCGCCGGGCCGTACGTCGGCGAGCACCGGCACGGTGCGCGCGATCCGGTCGAAGTCGGCGGGCGCCAGGGCGACGCGGGAGCGGCCGGCCATGGCGACGAGGTGAATGACGGCGTTGGTGGAGCCGCCCAGGGCGAGGACGGTGGCGGCGGCGTCCTCGTACGCCTCGCGCGTGAGGATCCGGTCGGGGGTCAGGTCCTCCCGGACCATCCCGACGATCCGCGCGCCCGCCGCCGCGGCCATCCGCTCGTGCCCGGAGTCGACGGCGGGGATCGAGGAGGCGCCGGGCAGGGTCATGCCGAGCGCCTCGGCGGCGGCGGTCATGGTGGAGGCGGTGCCCATGGTCATGCAGTGGCCGGGCGAGCGGGCGAGCCCGCACTCCAGCTCGGCCAGCTCGCAGTCGCCGACGAGCCCGGCGCGGTGGTCGTCCCAGTACTTCCACATGTCGGTGCCGGAGCCGAGGACCTCGCGGCGCCAGCGGCCGGGCAGCATCGGCCCCGACGGTACGAAGAGGGCCGGCAGGCCGGCGCTGGCGGCGCCCATGAGCAGCGCGGGGGTGGTCTTGTCGCAGCCGCCCATGAGCACCGCGCCGTCGACGGGGTACGAGCGCAGCAGTTCCTCGGTCTCCATGGCGAGGAGGTTGCGGTAGAGCATGGGCGTCGGCTTCTGGAAGGTCTCCGAGAGCGTGGCGACGGGGAACTCCAGCGGGAAGCCGCCGGCCTGCCACACGCCGCGCTTGACGGCCTGGGCGCGCTCGCGCAGGTGGGCGTGGCAGGGGTTGATGTCGGACCAGGTGTTGAGGACGGCGACGACCGGCTTGCCGAGGTGCTCCTCGGGCAGGTAGCCGAGCTGCCGGGTGCGGGCGCGGTGGCTGAAGGAGCGCAGTCCGGCGGCGACTCCGTCCCCGTACCAGCGGTGGCTGCGCAACTCGCGCCCCTGCCCGCGCCCTTCGCCGGTCATATCCCCCACCC
>NZ_JACBXC010001673.1 GCF_013870535.1 Streptomyces phytophilus
GGCAGGTCTCCTGCCGCGCGGGCGGCCCGCGGGAGCAGAGGCTGCGGACGGGAGCGGACATGACCACGGGCGCGACGCCCCTGAAGGCCGGCGTGATCGGGCTCGGCGACATCGCGCGGAAGGCGTACCTGCCGGTGCTCGCCTCGCTGACCGGCGTCGAGCCCCACCTGCTCACCCGTACGCCCGCGACGCTGGCCCGCGTCGCCGACGCCCACCGCATTCCGCCCGCCCACCGCCACGGCGACCTCGACTCGCTGCTCGCCGCCGGCCTCGACGCCGCGTTCGTGCACGCGCCGACCTCCGCGCACGTCGAGCTGGCCGCCGCGCTGCTGGAGGCGGGCATACCCGTCTACGTCGACAAGCCGCTGGCGTACGACCTCGCGGGCGCCGAACGTCTCGTACGGCTCGCGGACGAGCGCCGCGTCTCGCTGGCGACCGGCTTCAACCGCCGCCACGCGCCGGGCTACGTGCAGTGCCTGGAGCACCCGCGCGAGCTGATCATCCTGCAGAAGCACCGCGTCGGACTGCCCGAGGACCCCCGCACGATGGTCTTCGACGACTTCATCCACGTCGTGGACACGCTGCGCTTCCTGGCGCCCGGCCCCGTCGAGCACGTCGGCGTGCGCGCCCGCGTCCGCGACGGGCTCCTGCACCACGTCGTCCTGCAGCTGTCCGGCGACGGCTTCACCGCCATCGGCGCGATGAACAGGCTGTCGGGCTCCGCGGAAGAGGTCCTGGAGGTGTCCGGCCAGGACACCAAGCGCGAGGTCCGCAACCTCGCCGAGGTGGTGGACCACAAGGGCCAGCCCAGCGTGCGGCGGCGCGGCGACTGGGTGCCGGTGGCCCGGCAGCGCGGCATCGAGCAGGTGGTGCTGGCGTTCCTGGACGCGGTACGCGCCGGGGAGGTGCTGAGCGCGCGGGACGCGCTCGCCACCCACGAGCTGTGCGAGCGGATCGTCCGCGAGGTGGGCCGGGCGGGTTGATTCCGCCACCCGTACGCCGGACAAGACCGGAGTATTAAGCAGAAAATCATAAGAAAAGCGGCAAGCTGGTGCCCGTTCGTGCTCCGACCGTACGAAGGGGGCGC
>NZ_JACBXC010001674.1 GCF_013870535.1 Streptomyces phytophilus
CCGGCGGTTCCCGCCGCCAGCGCGCCCGCCAACTCCGTGAAGTGCTCGGCGAACCGGCGCCGGTCCGCCCGCCCGTAGCGGCGTTCGCCCGCCGCCGGGCGCCACAGCGGCGCGACGTGCACCGCGCGCACCTGCGGCGGCAGCGGCACGAGGCCCGCCGACTCCTGCGCCGCATCCACCGCAAACGCGAAAACGTCGAACTCGTGGTGCGCAAGCCCGCGTACGAGCCGGTCGCACCACCCCGGCGACTCGCCCGCGGCAAACGGAAATCCGCCCTCCGCGAGAAGGCCGATGCGCAACGAGAACACCCCCGAGACTGCTGTGGCTCCATCCGGTGGGAGGACGGTACGCACGCGGCGGGGCAGTGCGATGGACGGTTGTCCGTCGCACCACCGGAAGGGGTGAATACCCGTGACTATTCCGCCTCTGGGGCGTTTTGACCGCCACCGGCGGCCGCCGGGGTCAGTCGCGCGGGAACGGCCAGGCGTTGGGCCTGCAGGTCGCGCCGTCCGTCGACAGGTACTTCGTCTGCTGCATCATCACCGGCGCGAGCGCGCCGTCCTGCGCGCACCCGACGTGCCCGTTCCCGAGCCGGTGGCCGACCTCGTGGTTGATGAGCATCTGCCGGTACGCGTGGATGTCGTCGCCGTAGGTCTTCGAACCCTGGGCCCACCGGAAGGCGTTGATCATCACGCGCTCGGTGGCGGCGGAGTCGCAGGACACGTCCTCGTCGCTGGTGTCGAGGCCCGACTTGGCGCACCACTCGTCCGTGGTCCCCGGGCTGGCCAGGGTGATGACGAACGCGGACTCCTCGCCGGGGCCCACGCGCTCGAAGGTGCGGTCGCCCCGGCCGCCCCAGCTGCGCTCGTCGTTGAGCGTCTTGTGCACCGCGGACGCGAACAGCCCGCCGTCCAGCGGCAGTCCCGCCTCGACGTCCACGCGGTACGCGATGACCTCGCCGCGGCCGGGCGCCTTGTCGCCGCCGGGGACGGTGGTGAGCTTGCCGGAGCCGGTGAGGTCGCGGCTGAGGGGGTACGTGGCCGCCATCTTCTCGGTGTACGTGGCGGGGACGGCCCGCGCGTCCTCG
>NZ_JACBXC010001675.1 GCF_013870535.1 Streptomyces phytophilus
ACGTTCGAGGCGCCGGTGACGCACACCAGCGCGGGACCGTCGCCGACCCGCGCGGCGAGCGCGGAGTCCAGCGCCGCGACGGCCTGCCCGGGGCTGCCGGGCGCGGCGAGCACGGTGACGCGGCCGGCCGCGGACCCGGTGTGCTGCCAGGGCAGCAGGGCGGCGTGGTGCTCGGTCTCGAAGACGTAGACCTCGGTCCCCGGCGGCAGCGCGGTCGCCAGCAGGTTGAGCGAGTCGGTGGTGGAGCGGGTGAAGACGACCTGGTCGTCGGGGCGGCAGCCGAGGAACCCGGCGACCGTGGCGCGGCTGGACTCGAACAGCTCGGTGGACAGCTGCGACAGGTAGCCGGCGCCGCGGTGCACGCTGCCGTAGTACGGCGCGTAGGCGGCGACGTCGTCCCAGACGCGCTGGAGCGCCGGGGCGCTGGCGGCGTAGTCCAGGGCGGCGTACTCGGCGTCGCCGCCGGTGACGAGCGGGGCGCGGACCTCGCGGCCGAGGACGGGCAGACAGGCGGAGGCGAGCGTGGACGCGGACATGCGTAACTCCCGTGAGCAGGCGTGGAGATGCAGGGTGGAGACGGGCCCGTACGACCCGGAAGAAGACGCGCGCGACGCCCGGCGGATACCCGGTGGAATGTGCGCGCAGCGGCGGCGGGGCGGAAAGGCCCCTAGCGCATTCGCTTGCTCACGGCGGTACTCCCTCGGCGGACCAGGACCCCTGGATTCGCGAGGGGTCCGCGCTTGCCGCAGACCTCGCTGCCTGCGGCCCGGTCATCACCCGGGGCACCCCGCCACGGACGGAGGGTTGCCGGACAGCGGGCCGGGGCCTTGATCGCTGTCGCTCGTGACCTGGTCAGGAGTATGCGCACCGGAGAGCCGCGGCGCAACCCGGTTGCCCGGACTGTCCGCAACTCTCCGGAAATCGGCCGGGAGCGGCCCGGAGCGGCCCGGAGCGGAAAGCCTCCGGCCCGCCTCAGCGGTTGCTGGCCGCGACCCAGCGCTCCAGCACCCGCAGCGCCGAGCCGGAGTCGATCGACTCCGCGGCCCGGACGATCCCCGCCGCGATCCGGTCCGGCAGCGCGCCGTC
>NZ_JACBXC010001676.1 GCF_013870535.1 Streptomyces phytophilus
GCGTCGACGAGCAGGCAGCCGTCGTCCCCGGCGATCACCCCGACGCCCGCCTGCACCCGGTCCGGATCGGGGTGGTGCGGCCACACCCACACCCGCTCGGTGACCCGCACCAGACCCGGCACCGCCTCGGCCATCTCCGCGCCTCCCTTTTCCCCGGTCAACAGGCCCCGGCCCCGGACTATATGCCGGGTCCGGCCGCGCGGGCCCCGGAGCTACGGGGACTCGGCCGCCGCCAGCAGCGCCCCCGCCACCACCGCGGCCGCCGCGGCCACCGGCAGCCGCGGCTCGGCCCCGGCATCGGCACCGCCACCGCCACCGGCACCGGCACCGGCACCGGCACCGGCATCGCTACCGGCATCAGCACCGGTGCGGGGACCCGCGTCCGCAGCGGTCGCCGCCGGCACCAGCGCGTCCAGGTCCCCCACCACCCGCACCCCCGACTTCCTGATGCCCGCCACCATCTCCGCGCCGACCTCCGCCGCCGCCCGCCGCGCCCACGCCGGGGTGGCGATCCGCTCCGCGTCCCCCGCCGGCACGTGCGCTCCGCGCAGCCGGCGCACCAGTTCCTCGCGTACGAGCTTGCGCTCCGCCGCCGGGCGTTCGGCCCTGGACAGCTCCCTGTTCACCAGCCGCACCACCTCCACCTCCCCGGCGGTCAGCGACCGGTTGGCGAACCCGTCCTGCTCCGGCTCCAGCACCCCGTCCGGCAGCCCCAGCAGCCCTTCGAAGGCGCGCAGGTGCGCCAGCGGGTCGGCCCCGTCGACGACGACCACCGTCAGGTTGTCCGCGCCGGCCGCCTCCGCCCAGCGCGCCACCAGTTCGTCGTGCCGGTGCCGCCGCCAGAACGACGGCGTCGGCTTGCGGTACGGCGGTCTGCGCAGCATGCCGTCGAGCCACTTCTCGTACGCGTGGTGGTGGCCGGACTTGATGTACTCCTGCCACTGCGACGGCAGGATCCTCACCAGCGGCCGCAGCGTGACGACGACGTGCACCCGGTCCCCGCCGAGCCCGTCGACCACCGCCTTCGCCGCGCCGGCGTCCGCGTTGGCGAACCGCTCGCTGCTGACGACGACGCGGCGCCGCCGC
>NZ_JACBXC010001677.1 GCF_013870535.1 Streptomyces phytophilus
GGTTGTGTGTGGTGTGTTGGTCGGTGGATGGAGGGGTGTTGTGGAGATTCGGGTTTTGGGTCCGTTGTGTGGTGTGGTGAATGGGGGGTCGGTTGTTCCGTCGGCGGGTAAGCCGCGTCAGGTGTTTGCGTTGTTTGCGTTGTATCCGGGGCGGGTTTTGCCGGTGTCGATGTTGATGGAGGAGGTGTGGCGGGCGGAGTTGCCGCCGAGTGCGATGACGACGTTGCAGACTTATATTATGCAGTTGCGGCGTTGTTTGGGTAGGGCGTTGGGTGCGGGGGGTGCGGAGCGGGCGAAGGGTGTGTTGGCGACGCGGCATGGGGGTTATGTGTTGCAGGTGCCGTCGGAGTCGGTGGATGTTTTTGCGTATGAGCGGTTGGTGGGGGAGGGGCAGGGGGCTTTTGAGCGGGGGGAGGATGAGCGGGCTGCGTCTTTGTTCAGGAAGGCGTTGGGTTTGTGGCAGGGGCCTGCTTTGGTGGATGTGCGGTTGGGTCCGATTATGGAGATTGAGGTGATGCGGTTGGAGGAGTCGCGGTTGGTGACGGTGGAGCGGCGGATTGATGCTGATTTGCGGTTGGGTCGGCATGGTGAGTTGATTTCGGAGTTGGTGGATTTGATTGCGCGTCATCCTCAGCATGAGGGTTTGCATGCGCAGGCGATGTTGTCGTTGTATCGGTCGGGTCGGCAGGCGTCGGCGTTGGATGTGTATCGGCGGTTGCGTGGGCGGTTGATCGAGGAGTTGGGTGTGGAGCCGTCGCCGCCGTTGCAGCGTTTGCATCAGGCGATGTTGGCGGTGGATCCGGAGTTGGATGTGGTGGCGGGTCCGCGTCGGGGTTCGACGTTCGACCGCTACGCGGCGTAGCGGCGAGAACGACACGGTGACCGTCACCTGCGGGATCGCCCGGACCATCTGGTCACCAGGACGAGGGCGCAGAGCGGTAGGGGGTTTCCCGGCACTCGGTGACGAGTGCCGGGAAACCCCCTACCGCTGTGTGTACTTGCGGCGGGCCGCCGCACGGTTCGGGTGGTGGCGGGTGCGGTCAGTGCGCGACGGCGGTCTCCGGGTCCTCTGTTTTGTCTTGGTTG
>NZ_JACBXC010001678.1 GCF_013870535.1 Streptomyces phytophilus
TCCTCGCGACCGTGGCCGAGGACAGCCGGCGCGTCGCCGTCGACCGCATCGGCACCACCGAGCAGGGCCGCCCGCTGAACCTCGTACGCATCGGCGCCCCCCGCCCGCCCACACCGGCGCAGGCCGCGCGGGGCAGCGTCGTCCTGCTCATCTGCAGCCAGCACGGCGACGAACCGGCCGGCCGCGAGGCGTGCCTGACCAGCCTGCGCGACCTCGCCTACGCCAAGGACGCCGCGACCCGCCGCTTCCTGGCGCGCAACTCCGTCCTCGTCGTCCCCAGCGCCAACCCCGACGGCCGCGCCGCCGACACCCGCGGCAACGCGGCGGGCGTCGACGTCAACCGCGACCACGTCGCGCTGGAGACCGCCGAGGGCCGCGCCATGGCCGCCGTCATCCGCGACTACCGCCCCGACGTCATCCACGACCTGCACGAGTTCGGCGCCGTCGAGCCGTACTACGTCAAGGACGTGCTCGCGCTCTGGCCCCGCAACCTCAACACCGACGACGGCGTCCACCGCGAGGCCCGCCACCTGACCGAGGACCACGTCTTCGCCGCCGTCGGCGAAGCCGGCTACAGCAGCGGCGTCTACGGCATCTACACCGACCCGCAGACCGGCGAGCCCATCCGCCAGGTCGCCGGCGACGGCCAGGAGCGCATTCTGCGCAACACCGCCGGCCTCAAGCACGCGGCCGGGCTGCTGGTCGAGACGCGCACCACGGCGCTCACCGACGACGAGCGCGACGACCCCGCCGCCAACCACCGGCGCCGCGTCAGCTCCCAGCTCACCGCGCTCGACGCCACGATCGCCTACGCCTCGGACCACCGCGGCCGGCTGGCGACCGCCACCGCGGCGGCCCGCGCCCGCGGCCTCGCCGACCGGGGTCCCGTCTACCTCGGCGGCGCCGACAACGAGCCGCCCGCCCCGGGGCAGATCATCGACGACCCGCCCTGCGGCTACGAACTCGACGCCGCGCAGTACGAGGAGGTCGGCGACGAACTGGCCCTGCATGGCGTCGAGGTCCGCGAACGGCGCGGCGGCGGCGCGCTGGTGAAGCTGCGGCAGCCGCTGCGGGCCCTGGTGCC
>NZ_JACBXC010001679.1 GCF_013870535.1 Streptomyces phytophilus
CGGCGGGCAGCCGGCCGAGGGCCTCGGCGATGATCGCCTCCAGCTCCGCGCGGACCTCGCCGTAGACCTGCTCGGCCTGCCGGTGCACCCAGGCGATGGAGGTGCCGGGCAGGATGTCGTGGAACTGGTTGAGCAGCACCCGCTCCCAGACCGCCGCCAGCCGCTCGTACGGGTACGGGGCGCCGGCCCGTACCGCCGCCGTGGCGGCCCACAGCTCGGCCTCGCGCAGCAGCGCCTCCGAGCGGCGGTTGCCGCGCTTGGTGCGGGCCTGACTGGTGTACGTGCCCCGGTGGTTCTCCAGGTACAGCTCGCCGCGCCACACCGGCAGCCGCTCGTATTCCGCGCGGGCCGCGGCGAAGAAGGCGTCCGGCGCACCGCTCTTGACGCGCGGCGAGCCCTCCAGGTCGCGCAGCCGGCGCGCCTTCTCCAGCATCGAGCGGGTGGGGCCGCCGCCGCCGTCGCCGAAGCCGAACGGGACGAGCGATCGGGTGGCCGGGCCCTTGTCGGCGAAGTTGCGCTCGGCGTGGGCCAGTTCGGCGCCAGTCAGCTCGGCGTTGTAGGTGTCGACGGGCGGGAAGTGGGTGAAGATGCGGGTGCCGTCGATCCCCTCCCAGGCGAACGTGTGGTGGGGCAGCCGGTTGGTCTCGTTCCAGGAGAGCTTCTGGGTGAGGAACCACTCGGCGCCGGCCAGCCGGGCCAGCTGGGGGTACGCGGCGGTGTAGCCGAAGGAGTCCGGCAGCCACACCCCGGCCTGGCCGATGCCGAACTCCTCCTCGAAGAAGCGGCGCCCGTGGACCAGTTGCCGGGCGAGTGCCTCGCCGCCGGGCAGGTTGCCGTCGGCCTCCACCCACATGCCCCCGACCGGCGCCCAGGTGCCCGCGGCGACGGCCTTCCTGATGCGGTCGAAGACCTCCGGGTGGCGCTCCTTCATCCAGGCGTACTGCTGCGCGGAGGAGCAGGCGAAGACCAGCTCGGGGTACTCCGCGGCGAGAGCGGTCATGTTCGTGAAGGTCCGCGCGCACTTGCGCACCGTCTCGCGCACCGGCCACAGCCAGGCGCTGTCGATGTGGGCGTGGCCCACGG
>NZ_JACBXC010000168.1 GCF_013870535.1 Streptomyces phytophilus
GACGAGGCGCTGGGCCGGCTCGACGCGGACACCGAGGCGGAGAAGGCCCGCGAGCTGGTCGCCCGCAAACTCCGGTCCACCCGGGGCCTGGACCGCGAGAAGCGCATCCGCCGGCTGGCGGGCATGCTGGCCCGCCGGGGCTACGGGGAAGGGCTGGCGATCCGCGTCGTCCGGGAGGCGCTGGAGGCGGAGGGCGAGGACGCGGAAGACCTGCTGGAGGACTGACGGCGCGGGGCCCGCGGCCGGTGTCTGCGGCGCCGGAAGCGGCCTTCGCGCGGCCCGGGGTGTGTCGGCGTACCGTCTCCGGACGGAGAGGAGGGCGGCGAGGGAGAGGGCTCTGTGCTGCCGTACAAGCCTGGCCCGGCAGGGGGTGAGCAGTCCGGGGTGACGCGGCCCGTGGCGGGCCGGGGGCGGTGTCCTCGCCGCCCGAACCCCGCTACGTGTACCTGTGCGGTACGCGAGGCAGAGCCTCCGCCGTACCCGCGTGTCCGGCCGCCGCCGCGGCCGGTTCGCGACACTCCTCGCCGCGCAGGGCGGCAGCCCGGGGACCAGGTCCCGGGCCGGATGGTGCCGTGCCGGGTCTCAGACCCGGCGGAGGACCGCGACGACCTTGCCGAGGATCGTCGCCTCGTCGCCGGGAATCGGCTGGTACGCCGTGTTGTGCGGGAGCAGCCACACGTGGCCGTCCTCGCGCTTGAACCGCTTGACCGTGGCCTCGCCGTCCAGCATTGCGGCGACGATGTCGCCGTTCTCGGCGACCGGCTGGCGGCGCACCGCGACCCAGTCGCCGTCGCAGATCGCCGCGTCGATCATCGAGTCGCCGACGACCTTCAGCACGAACAGCTCGCCGTCGCCGACGAGTTGCCGCGGCAGCGGGAACACGTCCTCGACCGACTCCTCGGCGAGGATCGGGCCACCGGCGGCGATCCGGCCGACCAGCGGCACGTACGACGCGGCGGGCTTGCCCGTGGTGTCGGTGGCGGCCTGCGTGGTGGGGGTGTCCGCGCCGCGCACCTCGTACGCCCGCGGCCGGTGCGGGTCGCGGCGCAGAAAGCCCTTGCGCTCCAGGGCCATCAGCTGATGCGCGACGGAAGAGGTGGACGAGAGGCCGACGGCCTGGCCGATCTCGCGCATCGACGGCGGGTAGCCGCGGCGCTGCACCGAGTCGCGGATGACCTCGATGACCCGGCGCTGCCGCTCGGTCAGGCCCGAACTGTCGGCCCTGATGCCGGGCGGGCGCCCGGGCATGGAGCGCTTGGGTGGCTGCGCCTCGCCCTCACGGCCGTCCCCGGAAGGCGGCGTGAGCTGCGGCTCTGCTGCCTGCTGGGGCCGTTCGTGGGCGGCGATGGCTGTGGTGTCTGCGGTAGTGGTCACGTCGTCGGGCCCCTCTGGAGACGGGTCTCTCTCTCGTAGGACCAACGGTAGTTCCTTTCGAAAGGTTGCGCCAAACACACGTTCGAGTGAAAAACTTCGGTTTCACTTCCGTGATCCATCAACTGGGTGTAAAGCGCTGGCCTGATGGCTGTCCGCGGCCCGCTGCCCGCTCCGTGCCGCCCCGTGCCCTCCGAGGGGTGCCGTCCAGTTTGTCACCCTCTCCCCGCCCGTGTCGCCGTCCGTGCGCTCACGTAGGCTGCGGATATCCCGAAGGGCCCCGCCCGTGTCCCGTCCGGCGTCCCGCCCCGTGTCCTGCCCGATCGCGCGGCGCGGCAACACGCTCTCGGCCCTCAATGGCAGCCAAACCCCAGATCTAGTGGTTAGATGGGTGTCAGCAGCCCACAAGTTGTGGTCCCCCTTCCTCTCACCGGAAGGGCATCCCATATGCTTGGAGTCTGCTCCGGCGGGCCGCGGGGGGTCGCCGGACCGACGTGTCGTGCGCGAGAAGGGGAGGGTGGAGAACGATGCACTGCCCCTTCTGCAGGCACCCCGACAGCCGGGTCGTCGACAGCCGCACCACCGACGACGGCGCAGCAATCCGCCGCCGCCGGCAGTGCCCCGACTGCTCGCGCCGCTTCACCACGGTGGAGACCGCGTCCCTGATGGTCATCAAGCGCAGCGGGGTCACCGAGCCCTTCAGCCGCGCCAAGGTGATCACGGGCGTCCGCAAGGCGTGCCAGGGCCGCCCCGTCACCGAAGACGCGCTGGCCCAGCTCGGCCAGCGGGTCGAGGAGGCGATCCGGGCCACCGGCAGCGCCGAGGTCTCCAGCCACGACGTCGGGCTCGCCATACTGGGCCCGCTGCAGGACCTCGATCTCGTCGCCTACCTGCGCTTCGCCTCCGTCTACCGCGCCTTCGACTCCCTTGAGGACTTCGAGGACGCCATCACGCAGTTGCGGACCGCGGACAGGCCCCCCGCCGACAGCGGCGGCCCGGACGGACAGGACGGCCAGGCCCCACCTCCCGCGCCGGGCGACCCCGGCGCGCCCGGCCCCGGCCGCAGTCCCGGCCGCGGCGAGGCCCCCGGAGTCCCGTCACCCGGCAGAGCGGCCGGCTGACACCCACCGCGGGCCACCCCGTCATCCACACCCGGCCGGTGCGCGCCGCAGCGCGCCGTCCGCCTGCGGAACAAGCAGTTCAAGAACAGGAATCGTGCCCGGGAAGATGCGGGCACATCAGGGCGTTCACGCCCGTATAGGGAGGCGGCATGACAGAGACGGCGAGCGGCCCGGCGCGTAGTTCCCGCAAGGGCGGCGCCAAGGGGAACAAGGGCCTGCGCATCGAGCGAATCCACACCACCCCCGGTCTGCACCCGTACGACGAGGTGGAGTGGGCGCGCCGTGACGTCGTCATGACCAACTGGCGCGACGGTTCGGTCAACTTCGAGCAGCGCGGCGTGGAGTTTCCCGAGTTCTGGGAGGCCAACGCCGTCAACATCGTCACGAGCAAGTACTTCCGCGGTGCGGTGGGCACCCCCAAGCGGGAGACCAGCCTCAAGCAGGTCGTCGACCGGATCGTGAAGACGTACCGCAAGGCCGGCGAGGACCACAGGTACTTCGCCTCGCCCGCGGACGCCGAGATCTTCGAGCACGAGCTGGCGTACGCCCTGCTGCACCAGATCTTCAGCTTCAACTCGCCGGTGTGGTTCAACGTCGGCACCCCGCAGCCCCAGCAGGTCAGCGCCTGCTTCATCCTCTCCGTCGACGACTCCATGGAGTCGATCCTCGACTGGTACAAGGAAGAGGGGATGATCTTCAAGGGCGGCTCCGGCGCCGGCCTCAACCTCTCCCGCATCCGCTCCAGCAAGGAACTGCTCTCCTCCGGCGGCAACGCCTCGGGACCCGTCTCCTTCATGCGCGGCGCCGACGCCTCCGCCGGCACCATCAAGTCCGGCGGCGCCACCCGGCGCGCGGCGAAGATGGTCGTACTCGACGTCGACCACCCCGACATCGAGGCGTTCATCGAGACCAAGGTCAAGGAAGAGGAGAAGATCCGCGCCCTGCGCGACGCGGGCTTCGACATGGACCTCGGCGGCGACGACATCACCTCCGTGCAGTACCAGAACGCCAACAACTCGGTGCGCGTCACCGACGACTTCATGAAGGCCGTCGAGAACGACGCCCAGTTCGGCCTGCGCGCCCGTATGACCGGCGAGGTCATCGAGGAGATCGGCGCGAAGAAGCTGTTCCGGCAGCTGGCCGTGGCCGCCTGGGCGTGCGCCGACCCCGGCATCCAGTACGACGACACCATCAACCACTGGCACACCGCGCCGGAGTCGGGCCGCATCACCGCCTCCAACCCGTGCAGCGAGTACATGCACCTGGACAACACCTCGTGCAACCTCGCCTCGCTGAACCTGATGAAGTTCCTCAGGCAGGACGCCGACGGCCGGCAGAGCTTCGAGGTCGAGCGCTTCACCAAGGTCGTCGAGCTGGTCATCACGGCGATGGACATCTCCATCTCCTTCGCCGACTTCCCCACCCGGAAGATCGCCGAGAACACCCGCGCCTTCCGCCAGCTCGGCATCGGCTACGCCAACCTCGGCGCCCTGCTCATGGCCACCGGCCACGCCTACGACTCGGACGGCGGCCGCGCCCTCGCCGGCGCCATCACCTCCCTGATGACCGGCACCGCCTACAAGCGCTCCGCGCAACTGGCCGCCTCCGTCGGCGCGTACGACGGCTACGCCCGCAACGCCACCGCCCACAAGCGCGTCATGCGGCAGCACGCGGACGCCAACGGCGAGGCCAAGCGCATGGACGACCTGGACACCCCCGTCTGGGCCGCCGCCACCGAAGCCTGGCAGGACGTGGTCCGCCTCGGCGACAAGCACGGCTACCGCAACGCCCAGGCGTCGGTGCTGGCCCCCACGGGGACCATCGGCCTGGCGATGTCGTGCGACACGACGGGCATCGAGCCGGACCTGGCGCTGGTGAAGTTCAAGAAGCTGGTCGGCGGCGGCTCGATGCAGATCGTCAACCAGACCGTGCCGATGGCGCTGAAGCGGCTGGGGTACCAGGAGGAGCAGATCGAGGCGATCGTGGCGCACATCGCCGAGCACGGCAGCGTCATCGACGCGCCCGGGCTGCGGCAGGAGCACTACGAGATCTTCGACTGCGCCATGGGCGACCGGGCCATCTCCCCGATGGGGCACGTCCGGATGATGGCCGCCACGCAGCCCTTCCTCTCGGGCGCCATCTCCAAGACCGTGAACATGCCGGAGAAGGCCACGGTCGAGGAGATCGAAGAGGTCTACTACGAGGGCTGGAAGCTGGGGCTCAAGGCCCTCGCCATCTACCGCGACAACTGCAAGGTCGGCCAGCCGCTGTCGGCGAAGAAGAAGGAGGCCGACACGGTCGCCGACAAGGCGGAGGAGACGATCCGCGAGGCCGTGGAGAAGGTCGTCGAGTACCGCCCGGTGCGCCGCCGCCTCCCCAAGGGCCGCCCGGGTATCACCACGTCCTTCACCGTCGGCGGCGCCGAGGGGTACATGACCGCCAACTCCTACCCGGACGACGGGCTGGGCGAGGTGTTCCTGAAGATGTCGAAGCAGGGTTCGACGCTCGCGGGCATGATGGACGCCTTCTCGATCGCCGTCTCGGTGGGCCTGCAGTACGGGGTGCCGCTGGAGACGTACGTCTCGAAGTTCACGAACATGCGCTTCGAGCCGGCGGGCATGACGGACGACCCGGACGTGCGGATGGCGCAGTCGATCGTCGACTACATCTTCCGCCGGCTGGCGCTGGACTTCCTGCCCTTCGAGACCCGCTCGGCGCTCGGCATCCACTCGGCGGAGGAGCGCGAGCGGCACCTGGAGACGGGTTCGTACGAGCCGACGGACGAGGAGCTGGACGTCGAGGGCCTGGCCCAGTCCGCCCCCCGCGAGCCGGCCCCCCTGCCGACCCCGCCGGTGACGGTGGAGCAGGCCAAGCCGGCCCCGCAGGAGGCGCACACCTCGGCGGAGCTGGTGGAGATGCAGCTCGGCATCCAGGCCGACGCACCGCTGTGCTTCTCGTGCGGCACGAAGATGCAGCGGGCGGGAAGCTGCTACATCTGCGAGGGCTGCGGCTCGACCAGCGGCTGCAGCTGAGGCAGGCGCGGCTCGCGGCGCCGCCGTGCGTGACGTGAACCGCGTGTGCAGCTGAGCGCACGCCCCGAGGGGGACCGGCCACCCGGCCGGTCCCCCTCGTCGTGTTCTGCAGCGGAGCGCCGCGTCAGCCCGCGGTCGCCCGGGCCGCGTGTCGCAGGTACGGGAGGAAGCCGGCGACCGACGGGGGGTGGGCCGTGGTGCGGGGGGTGGCCGTGTGGAGGGTGCGGGTGGGGGCGTCTTCGGGGTGCAGGGCCGCCAGGGTCACGCCGTGGGGGAGGGCGCCGGCGGCGAGTGCGGGGACGAGGGTGAGGCCGAGGCCGGCCGCGACGAAGCCGAACTTCGCCGTCCACTCGCGGGCGACGTAGTCGATACGGGGCCGGAAGCCCTGGCGCAGGCAGGCGCTGATCAGCGTCTCCTCCGGCGCCTGGCTGCCGGCGACCCAGCTTTCGCCGGCCAGGTCCGCCAGCCGCAGCGGGCGGGTGCCGCCGGCCAGCCGGTGGCCGGCGGGCAGGGCGACGAGCACCGGGTCGTCGAGCAGGTGCGCCAGCTCCACCGCCTCGTACGCCGCCACCTGCTCCGGGTAGCCCGACACCAGCGCCAGGTCCAGCGCGCCGGCGGCCAGCGCGGCGACGTGGTCGCGGCTGTAGCCCTCGACGTGCGTCACGAGAACGCCCGGATGGTCGGCGGCGAACGCCGCCAGCGCGCGGGGTACGAGGGCGGCGTCCGCGGTGGCGAAGGAGCCGAGCCGCAGCCGGCCGGCGGCCAGCCGGTCCAGGGCGGCGAGGTCGCGGCGGGCGTCGGACAGGCGGTCGAGGGCGGCCTCGGCGTGGCCGAGGGCATGGCGCCCCTGCTGGGTCAGCCGTACGCCCCGCGGCAGCCGGTCGAAGAGCGGGGCGCCGAACTCGGCTTCCAGCGCGGCGATCTGCCGGGAGACGGCGGACTGCGTGAAGCCCAGTTCGCCGCCCGCGGCGGTGAAGGAGCCGTGGCGGGCGACGGCGCGGAAGACCTCCAGCCAGGCGGTGTCCATACGGTGCTCCGGGTGGTGAGACATGCGGCGTACGCATCCTATGCATGCGAGACATTCGCTGGTCGGATGGTTCGCGGGCGCCTAGCGTTTCGGCCATGACGCTGCTGAAGACCTTCGACGACCCCGCCGCCGTCCCGCCGCCCGCCGGCCACTTCTCCCATGTCGTACGCCTCGGCCTCGGTGGCGGCGGTGCGCTGCTGTTCGTCTCCGGGCAGGTCGCCCTGGACGCCGGCGGGCGGGTCGTCGGGCCCGGGGACATGCGCGCGCAGGCCCGGCATGTGATGGAGAGCCTCGGGGCGATCCTTGCCGCGCACGGCGGCACGTTCGCGGACGTCGTGAACATCCGCTCGTTCGTCACCGACATGAGCCTGCTCGCCGAGTACGCCCAGGTGCGCCGCGGGTACTTCCCGGGGCCGCCGCCGTCCAGCACCACCGTCGAGGTGTCCCGGCTCTTCCGGGACGGCGCGCTGCTGGAGGTGGAGGTCGTCGCGGCGGTGACCGGCGGTCAGGGGGCGTGAACTGCCGCTCGCACGCCGGTGATCGCCGCTGAGCCAGGCCGTACGATGGCGCGGTGCTGGTCAAGTGGATTCGCTGCACCGTGGTAGACCGCCGGGGTTTCGAGCGGGGGCAGCGGAAGTGGGCGGGGCTGCCCGGCGAACCGGGCTTCCTCGGACAGGGCGGGGGCTGGAGCCGCGCGCGCGAGGGTGTGGTCCACCTCATCGCCTTCTGGGAGAGCAGGGCGCTGTACGACTCGTTCATGGCCCGCTCCCACGACCGGCTCGCGGCGGCCCAGCTCGGCACGTTCCGCGACATGCGGGTACGTCTCTTCGAGCAACGGATGGACGTGAAGGTGGGCTTCGAGCCGCGGTTCGACGGCGCGGACGTGATGCGGCTGGCGCACTGCCGGGTGCGCGAGGAGCGGGTGGAGCACTTCACGCTGATGCAGGAGAAGGTGTGGAACCCGGCGATGGCGGGGTCGCCGGGGATGCTGCGGGGGGTGCTGGGGCAGTCCGGGGAGGGGGAGTTCCTGGTGCTGTCGCTGTGGTGGGCGGAGGCGGAGCACGGCAAGTACCGCGAGGAGCGGGTGGAGCGGCTGGCGCTGCGCGCGCAGACCGCGGCGGACGTGGCGGCGCTGGCGGGGGACGTGGTCGATCTGGAGACCTCCTGGACCGTCTGACCGGGCGCCCGGCCGCTACGCTGTGCCCGAGATGACACCGGACCCCGCTTCC
This sequence comes from Streptomyces phytophilus, assembly GCF_013870535.1. Classification (GTDB taxonomy): domain Bacteria; phylum Actinomycetota; class Actinomycetes; order Streptomycetales; family Streptomycetaceae; genus Streptomyces; species Streptomyces phytophilus. Next base: position 7,781 of record NZ_JACBXC010000168.1, read on the forward strand.
GCCCCGCCACCGGA
>NZ_JACBXC010001680.1 GCF_013870535.1 Streptomyces phytophilus
CCGGTGGCGGGCGAAGTCCTCCAGGTCCGCCGGCAGCGCGTCCGGCTCGAACCAGCCGACATCCAGCCCCTCGTCGTCGTTGACCCGGGCCTCGCCGCCCGTCGCGCGGCAGCGCAGCGTGATGTCCATGAACTGGCACTTGTCGCCGTTCGGGTACTGGATCGGGTCCAGCCCCTCGACCCCCACGACCCGCTCCGCGGTGGCCACGACGCCCGTCTCCTCGTACACCTCGCGGACCGCCGTCCGCGCGGGCTGCTCGCCCGGCTCCGGGATGCCGCCGACGATCGACCAGCGGCCCGTGTCGGCGCGCCGGTGGAGCAGCACCCGCCCGTCGCCGTCGACGACGACGGCGCTGACGCCGGGGAGGAAGAGAAGTTGCTGGCCGGCGGTCGCGCGCAGCTCGCGGATGAAGTCGGGTGTCGCCATGGCCGTAAGCGTAAACGGGCCCGGCGGGCTGCCGGGAAACGCGGCGTGACCGGCGGACTACGCCTCCGCGGTGCCGCCGCCGAGGGTGTGGCGCAGGCGGTCGCGGATGGCGCGTACGGCCTCTTCCGCGTTGTCGACGGTGATCGTGAAGTCGTGGTCGTTCGCGAGGCGCAGCACCACGCCCTCGCCGCGCCGGACGACCACGGCGGTGCCCTTGCCGGGCCTCCAGCGGTAGCCCCAGCCGCCCCAGTGCCGCGGGGTGACCCGGGGCTCGAAGTCGGCGGAGAGCACCTCGGTGAGGGGGATGCGGCGGCGCGGCAGGCCGAAGTGGCCGCAGCGGATCTCCAGGGCGTGGTCGTCGACGCTGACCGCCACGTGGACGAAGGCCAGGGTGCCGGCCAGGACCAGCAGGCCGGCGGCGATGCAGCCGACGACGGACATGACCAGCGGGGCGAGCCCGCCGGTCCAGGGCTGCGCGACGGCCAGCTCGATGCCGAGGGCCATACAGGCAGCGCCGATCAGGGCGAGCAGCCACTGCACACGGTTCGTGGCCCGCCCGGTCCACACACGGGGGCGGTCGTCCTTCATGCAACCGAGAGTACGCCAGCCGGGCGGTGGCGGCAGTCCTCCGGCGGCTATCCGGGTACGGCCCCGGA
>NZ_JACBXC010001681.1 GCF_013870535.1 Streptomyces phytophilus
CGCGCACGTCACCGCCTACCGGGAGCGCAAGCGCACGCGGAGCGCCGGCTGACGGCGACGGGCGGCGGCCGGACGGCGGCACCTCCGGCTCGTACATGAGTTATTAGCTCTTGACCAATGTCAACGAGCCGTCCTACGGTCGAGCCATGCCCACTCCCCTGCCCGCCCGCCCCCGGCTCATCACCTTCGACACCTACGGCACCCTCATCGACTGGGACGGCGCCCTGCGCGCCCACCTGCACGCGCTCTTCGCCGAGCGGGCCCAGGAGGCGGACGTCGCCGCCTTCTACCGCCGCTGGTACCACGGCTACGCCCTGCCCGCCGTCCACGGCCGCTTCCTGCCCTACCGCGAGCTGCTCGCCACCACCATGGCCGAGGCCCTGGCCGCGGAGGCCGGCATCACCGCGGCCCCCGCCGAACTGGCCGCGCTCGGCGACGTGATGGCCGAAGCCGACCCCTTCGACGACAGCGTCGAGACCCTGCGCCTGCTGGGCGCGCACGTGCCGCTGGCCACGATCTCCAACAGCCAGCGCGACATCATCGACGTCAGCGCGCGCAAGCTGGGCGACCCGTTCCGGCACGTCTTCACGGGCGAGGCGGTCGGCGCGTACAAGCCGCACCGGGCGCTCTTCGAGCTGGTCCTCGGCCGGGCCGGGGTGGAGCCGCACGAGGCGGTGCACGTGGCGCAGTCGCAGTACGTCGACCTGCCGCGGTCCGTGCCGATGGGCATCCCCACCGTCTGGATCAACCGGCAGGGCCAGGAGCTGCGCCCCACCACCCCCGCGCCCACGGCCCAACTGCCCGACCTGCGGGGGCTGCCGGAGCTGCTGGGGCTGGGCCGGGCCCCGCAGGGGGCGGCGCGATGAGCCGGGAGTCCGAAGGCCCGCGTACGCACCGGAAGCCCGCCTACGGCCGCGCCACCGCCGTCCGCCGCCTCCACCTGCCCGAGCGCGCCGCACAGCTGGGCATGTCCGTCCGCGAGGCCGACCGGTTCGTGGCCGCAGGCGTGACCGACGGCGTGCTGGATACCACCCACTTCGACACCGTCCGCTTCCCGCCACCGCCCTGGGCCGCCGGGACCT
>NZ_JACBXC010001682.1 GCF_013870535.1 Streptomyces phytophilus
TGGGCCGCCGCGGTCGCGAAGTCCGGCTCCCGGCCGGTGGCGACCGCGCCGGTCAGCCACGCGCCGCGGGCGCCGATCTCGGTGTCGGCGGGGATCGCCACGGGCACGCCCGTGACGTCGGAGATCAGCCGCATCCAGAACCCGCTGCGGGTGCCGCCGCCGCTGAGAGTCAGCAGGTCCGGCTCCGCGGGGGAGGCGGCGAGGCAGTCGCGGATCGCCAGGGTGACCCCCTCCACCACCGCGCGCGCCACGTCCTCCCGGCCGCTGTCCAGCGACAGGCCGGTCAGCGAGCCGCGGGCGGCCGGGTCGAAGAACGGCGCGCGCTCGCCGGCGGGGGAGAGGTACGGCATGAACCGCACCCCGGCGGTGTCCGCGGAGCCGCGCTCGGCCAGCTCCATCAGCTCGGCGGCCGAGGACAGCCCGAGGAGCTTCGCGCCCCAGTCGAGCATGTCGCCGCCGCTCATGGTGGGGAAGGCGCGCAGGTAGTGGCCGGGGACCCCGAGCGGGACGGTGATGCCCACGGGCTCGCCGGGGGCGGGGGGCGCGTCGGTGACGATCTCGGTGGAGAGCGTGGTGCCGAGGATCGTGCACGCGCGGCCCGCGCCGACCGCGCCGGAGCCGATCGCGGTGGCGCAGATGTCGTACGGCGCCAGCACTACGGGGACGCCCTCCGGCAGCCCCGTCTCGGCGGCGGCGGCGCTGTCCAGCGCGGTGACGCGGTGGTCGTCGTCGCGCAGCGGCGGCAGCAGGTCGCGGGCCCACTCCACCCCGTACAGCTCGAACAGCCGGTCCGACCAGGTGCGCGCGGCGATGTCCAGGAACGGCGCCGCGGCCTCCGACTCGTCCACGGCCGCCTGACCGGTGAGCCGGTAGAACAGCCAGCCGCCGCAGGTCAGCAGGTGCCGGGAGCGGGCGACGCGGTCCGGGTCGTGCGTGCGCAGCCACGTCAGGACCGCGTTCGGCATGCCGGTGGAGATCCGCGAGCCGCAGATGCGGAACGCCTCCTCCACGGTCCCGTCCCGCTCCCAGTCGCCGACGATGCCGGCGGCGCGGCCGTCGTTCCAGAGCACCGCGGGGCCC
>NZ_JACBXC010001683.1 GCF_013870535.1 Streptomyces phytophilus
CTCGACGACCGGCCAGGTGCTCTGCGCGCGCCAGTCGCCGCTGTTGTCCTCCATCGCGTACTTCGGGTAGCGGACGGCCGGCTTCTCGCCCTTCAGGTACTCGTCGAAGAAGGCGAGCGTCTCGTCGTACCAGCCCTCGCGCCCCATCGCCAGCCGGCCGTCGGGCACGCGGTCGCCGCCGCGGACGTGGTCCCACTGGCCGAGCCAGCCGCGCTCGGGGCCGCGGTGGTTGCGCAGGTACTCCTCCATCTCCTCGGGCTTGGTGTTGGGCTCGATGAAGCCCTGCGTGACGAAGAGGGGGGTGTCGCTGCCCTTGGCCAGCCGCGCCAGGTCGCGGGACTTCCAGTGCTTGCTGTCCTGGTCGGAGATCCGGTAGCCGGCGGAGTTCTCCGTCAGGCACTCCGGATGGGTCTCCTCCCAGCGGGCGTTGGCCGCGTAGCGGGGGTCGTCGTCGGCCATCGGGGGGATGGTGGCGATGCCGTTGTACGCGTCGGCGGTGCCGGTGACGTTGGGGCGGGGCACGCCGTTGGAGTAGATGTACTGGTACATGTCCCAGACCGGCTCCTGCGACACGACGGCCTTCAGGGCCCGCTGGTCCAGGTTGTTGCCGATCAGCCCGGTCACGCCGTCGTACGACTTGCCGTACATGCCGACCGCGCCGGTCGACCACGGCCGGCCGGCGGCCCAGTCGATCGCCGCTTCCACGTCGGCCTGTTCACCGGGCCCGGCCCAGTCGAGGCAGCCCGTGGAGCCGCCGAAGCCGCGCAGGTCGACCATCACGAAGGCGTAGCCCTCCGCGAAGACGTCGGCGCCCTCGGTGAAGTCCTGGAACCGCGAGGAGGGCCCGGTGTGCGACCAGCCCTCGTCGCCGGTCGCCCCGGCGTGCCCGAAGTACGGTCCGACGGACAGGATGACGGGCACCTCCTCGCCCTTCTCCAGGCCCTCGGGCAGCAGCACGTCGGCGTGCAGCTCGGTACCGGAGTCGTCGGCGGAGGGGAAGTAGTGCTGGGTCCATTCCGCGCCCTCGGGCACGCGGTCGTTCTCGTCGTGCGTGACGGGATCGGTGGCGGTGGCGAT
>NZ_JACBXC010001684.1 GCF_013870535.1 Streptomyces phytophilus
GCGAGGGCGAGGGGAACGGTGGGGCGGGGCCGCATGGGTGCCTCCCGGACGGGTGGGCGTCAGGACCCGGCCCATTGTCGTGACCGCGACGGGTGCCGTCACCGGGGCGTGCCGGACCGTTCGCGGGAGATCGGCGCCGGATTCGTTGGACGGATCGTCTAGAGTTGGACACTATGACTCATCTGGTGGACGAGCGCTCCGGCCGTACGTACCCCTTCGACGCCCTCCGCTGGCGCGCCGACGACGGCGCCCCCCTCCAGGTCGCCGGCGTGCCCGGCATCGGCAGGGACGACATCGACACCGGCGAGCGCTCCCTGTGGCGCTACCGCGCCGCCCTGCCCTTCGGCATCGACGCGCCCGTCTCCCTCGGCGAGGGCCGCACCCCGCTGCTCGCCCGCCGCTGGGGCGGGAGCGACGTGCTGTTCAAACCGGAGTGGTTCGGGCCCACCGGCAGCTTCAAGGACCGCGGCACCACCGTGATGATCTCCGCACTCGCGCGGCTCGGCGTGCGCGAGGTCATCGAGGACAGCTCCGGCAACGGCGGCGCCTCCGTGGCCGCCTACTGCGCCGCCGCCGGCATCCGCGCCCGCATCCTCGCCCCCGAGGGCACCTCCCCGGCGAAGGTGCTCCAGGCCCGCGCGTACGGCGCCGACGTCGAACTCGTGCCCGGCGGCCGGGACGCCACCGCCGCCGAGGCCGTACGCCGGTCCGCCACCGTCCCGTACGCCGGGCACAACTGGCACCCGCTCTTCCTCCAGGGCACCAAGACCCTCGCCTACGAACTCTGGGAGGACCTCGGCTTCACCGCACCCGACTGCGTCGTCACCGTCGCCGGCGCCGGCAGCACCGTCCTCGGCCTCGACGCCGGCTTCGGCGAGCTCCTCGCCGCCGGCCGGATCCGCCGCCGCCCCCGCATCCTCGCCGCCCAGCCCGCCAACTGCGCCCCGATCCACGCGAGCTTCCGCGCAGGCGCCGACGGGCCCGTACCCACCGACTACGCCCCGACCATCGCCGAGGGCACCGCCATCCGCGAGCCCGTCCGGCTGCCGGAGGTGCTGCGCGCCGTGCGCCGCTCCG
>NZ_JACBXC010001685.1 GCF_013870535.1 Streptomyces phytophilus
ACTGCTCGTCGGCCATCACGTCCCGCACGTCGTATACCGGCGCCACCGACGCCTGCGCCTCGTCGAACGCGGCCACGACCGCCGCCGCGTCGTGCCGCGCGATCCACCCGCCGACCGCCTCGTCCAGTTCGTCGGCGTGGCGCGCCCGGCCCGCGCCGGTGCCGAACCACGGCTCGTCGATCAGCTCGGGCCGCCCCACGAGCCGCAGCACGCGCTCGGCGACGGACTGCGCGGAGGTGGAGACGGCGAGCCAGCGGCCGTCGGCGGTGCGGTAGGTGTTGCGCGGCGCGTTGTTGGTGGAGCGGTTGCCGGTACGCGGCTGGACGTAGCCGAGCTGGTCGTACCAGAGGGGCTGCGGGCCGAGCACGGCCAGCATCGGCTCGATGATCGCCATGTCGACCACCTGTCCGCGCCCGGTGCGCTCCCGGCCCGCGAGCGCGGTCATCACGGCGTACGCGGTCGAGAGCGCGGCGACGGAGTCCGCGAGGCCGAACGGCGGCAGCGTCGGCGGCCCGTCCGGCTCGCCGGTGACCGCGGCGAAGCCGCTCATCGCCTCGGCGAGGGTGCCGAACCCGGGGCGGTGGGCGTACGGGCCGAACTGGCCGAAGCCGGTGACCCGGGCGAGCACGAGCCGCGGGTTGGCGGCGGACAGCTCCGCCCAGCCGAGGCCCCACTTCTCCAGCGTGCCGGGGCGGAAGTTCTCGACGACCACGTCGGATCCGGCGGCCAGCCGCAGCAGCACGTCGCGCCCGCCGGGGGTGGACAGGTCGAGGGTGAGGTTCTTCTTGTTGCGGCCGAGGAGCTTCCACCACAGGCCGACGCCGTCCTTCGCGGGGCCGTGGCCGCGGGAGGGGTCGGGCTTGGCGGGGTGCTCGACCTTGACGACCTCGGCGCCGAAGTCGCCGAGCATGGTCGCGGCCAGCGGGCCGGCGAAGAGCGTCGCGAGGTCCAGGACGCGCAGCCCGGCGAGCGGGGCCTCGGGAGGCGGCGAGGCGTCGAGAGGGGCGGCGCCGGGTGCGGAGGCGGGGGTGTCGGTCATGGTGTCGCGCCTTCCTCGGTGGTGCGTTGCGGTGCCG
>NZ_JACBXC010001686.1 GCF_013870535.1 Streptomyces phytophilus
TGCGGCCGTCCAGCGCCGACCCCGCGATGCGCAGCGAAAGCGGCAGCCCGCCGCAGAGCAGCCCGATGCGGTCGGTGGACTGCGCGTCGTACGGGTCGGAGGACCGCTCGGCGCCGTCGGTCCGCTGGGCCATGGCGCTCAGCAGCTCCTCGGCCGCGGTCGGCTCCAGGCCCTCGACGGGCATGTGGTGCACCCAGGCGTCGAGGTCGTCGGGCAGCTCCAGCCGCTCCCGCGACGTCACCAGCACCAGGCTCTCCGAGCGCTCCGGCACCAGCATCCGGACCTGCTCGGCGTCGACCGCGTCGTCCAGCACTATCGACACCGGCAGCGACGTCAGATGCTGGTGGTACAGCTCGACGAGGCGGCGCAGCTGCGCGTCGTGCGCCGGGCGCTCGCGGAACATCAGCTGGTCGCGCGGGGCGCCGAGCCGGTTGAGCAGGTGCAGCAGCGCGTCCCGGGTGGGCAGCGGGTCCTCGCCGAGGCTCTCCCCGCGCAGGTCCACCACCACGGCGGCGCGGAACTGCTCGCGCAGCTGGTGAGCGGAGCGGACCGCGAGCGTGGTGCGGCCCGCCCCGGGCCGGCCGTGCAGCACGACGACCGTCGGCTTGGTCTCTATGCTGGCGCGGCCCTGCTGCACCCACCCGGCGATCTGGGCGAGCTGGGCCTTGCGGCCGACGTACACCCGGGAGGCTTCGGGCAGCTGGCGGTAGGACTGCTCCAGGGTGGCCCGCTGCCGCGCCTCCTGGCTGCGGTTCCGGCGCGCCTGGGGCTCGCGGTCCGTACCCCCCGCGGCCGTCGTGCCCGGCCGGGTGCGGTCCGCGGAGGGCTCGGACGGGCTGCCCTTGCGGGTGGCGGCCGAGATCATCCGCTGCTGGTCGAAGAACGGCCGCACGCCGCGCAGCTCCAGCGCCGTCAGCCACTGCAGCCGGAGCTGCTCGGGGCCGCCGGGCTGGCGGGCGGCGCCCGAGCGCGTGTTGCCCGAGAGCCAGTGGGCCAGGCCGATCTGCACCAGGCCGGCGGTCAGTCCGGCGAGGCCGGCGGCCACCCCGGTCCAGAGCGCGGCCGTGGAGCCCAGC
>NZ_JACBXC010001687.1 GCF_013870535.1 Streptomyces phytophilus
GTGGCGCCCAGGCCGCCCCCGCTGCTTCTGCCGCCGGGTCGGCGAACACCGTCGCGGCGCCGGCGCAGGGCTGCGATCCGGTCGAGGACTGGGACTGCATACCCGAGCCGGCCGACCCGCCCGACTTCGGCCCTCCGGAGGAGGACGAAGAGACCGAGGAGCCTGACGACGGCGGCGGCGGTCCGGGGGGTATCGCCGGGTGGATCTTCGAGGGCATCACGGCGGCGATCGACAGCTTCTTCGCCGACCTGGCCTCCGAGGCCCTCAAGCCGCTGCTGGACCTGCTCGGCAACACCCTGCTGACCACTCCCACCCCCGACGAGCTGCCGCAGGTGGCCGAGCTGTGGTCCACGTCGTGGTACATCGTCCTGGCCGGCTACAGCGTGCTGGTGATGATCGCGGGCGTGGTGGTGATGGGCCACCAGACCTTGCAGACCCAGTACTCCGCCCGCGAGATGGCGCCGCGGATCATCGTCGGCTTCCTCGCGTCGTTCCTGTCGCTGTGGGTGGGCACCCGCATGATCGTCATCGCCAACGCGCTGTCGGAAGCCATGCTCAGCGCGGAGATCCAGACCGAAGGGGCAGCCAACGTCCTGGCGGCGACGGTCCTCGGCGCCCTCGCCGGCGGCCGGCTGACGATCTTCCTCGGGCTGGCCGTCGCGGTCTTCGTGATCGCGATCCTCATCTCCTACGTCGTCCGCGTCTCCCTGATCGTGATCATGCTCGCCGGGGCGCCGCTGGCACTGGCCTGCCACGCTCTGCCGGCCACCGAAGGGGTAGCGCGCTGGTGGTGGCGCACCTTCGCCGCCTTGCTGGCCATCCAGGTCGCCCAGTCGCTGACTCTGGTGGCCGCGCTGAACGTCTTCCTGGGACCCGACTCCTTCACCCTTTTCGACTCCGGGGATGAGGAGCTGATCAACCTGACCACCGCGCTGGCGCTGATGTACATCCTGTGGCGCATCCCGGGGTGGTTCCTGGCGGCCACGAACATGGCCGGTGGGCGGCGCTCAGTCGTCGGCACGGTCGCCCGCTCATATCTGGCCTACCGGACCCTGGGCATGCTCCGCGGCGCGG
>NZ_JACBXC010001688.1 GCF_013870535.1 Streptomyces phytophilus
CGCGCTGCGGCCTTGGTGTCCGTACGGGCCGGCCCCCGCCTCCCGTTCCGCTTCCGCGTACGGCGTCGCCGTCGCCGTCGCGTATCGCGTCCTCACCGTGCACCGCGCCCCACCCGTTCCCCTTGTACGCCGGCGCGGCTCCCCGGCCGCGCAGGCCCCCCTCGGTCGTCCGGGATCTTACGGGAGGGGTGCGGTGCTCGGCATCCCGGCGTCAGCTCGCGGGGCGGGTCTCGTAGACCAGCAGCTCCGTGCCCGTGGGGGAGGTGCCGTCGTCGGGGGCCGCCCACATGCGCAGGCCGTCGCCGCGCAGCGCCTCCAGCAGCACGGGGTTGCGCGTCGCGACGTGCCCGCCGGTCGACCAGAGCTGCACCGGCACCTCGTGCTCGATGTCGAACGTGCGCAGGTCGATGGTGGCGATGCCGCCGAGTTCGAAGTCGGCGCCGGAGGCGTTCTTGAAGCCGGTGATGCCGGTGCAGAGCATCTTGCGCGAGTCGGCGTACGCGCAGTCCTGGTAGTCGACGAAGTGGCTCTGGTTCGTCCGCCGCTGCACCTGGCGGCCGTGCCGGTCCCAGGTGTAGAGGGTGCGCGAGCCCCACGAGACGCCGTGCACCCGGCCGGTGCGCGGCTCGGGCACCACGCCGCCGACGTGGTCGTCCACCCGGAACTCCTCGGTCGCCTTCAGCGTGCGGACGTCGACGCGGTAGACGACGGCGGCGCTGTTCGGCCGGTACTCCGCGACCGGGACCCACACCGAGCGGCCGTCGGTGTCGATGCCGCCGGGGTGGTACATGTCGCCCTCGCCGAGCGTGATGTCGTCCAGCAGCCGGCCCTTCAGGTCGAGGACGAAGAGGTGGCCGACGCCGCGGCCGGGGCTGCGGTCGTAGCCGTCGACGGGCTCCGGGTAGCGCACGGGCGGCTCGATGATCTCGACGCTGGAGAGGAACAGCCGGTCGCCGACGCGGGTCAGGCCCTGCGGGTGGTACGTCTCGAAGTCCAGCGGCAGCTTCTCGACCAGCTCCCACGTGCTGTTGCGGTCCAGCTTGGCGACGGCCTCGACGACGCGGGCGTCGCGC
>NZ_JACBXC010001689.1 GCF_013870535.1 Streptomyces phytophilus
GCTCACCGTCGGTGCCGCCGAGGCGCGCATCGAGGCGCCGGACCTCGCCCGCGAGCGCGAGGAGCTGATCGAGCGGGTCGAGGACCGTACCGCCGCGGCGGACGACCTCGACCGCACGATCGAGAAGCTGCACGGCGAAGTCGCCGACCGGCAGCGCGAGGTGCTGGAGGAGAGCGGGAGCGACGAGGCCGCCCTGCTGGCGCTGCTGGCCGGGGCCGCCGAGGCCGAGGGCCCCGGCGTACGCCTCGTGGTCGACGACGCCGCCGACGCGGGCACCGGCGCGACCGGCGGCCCGCGCAGCTCCACGAGCTTCGCCGACGACGGCCGCGTACGCGACCGCGACCTCCAGCGCATCGTCAACGGCCTCTGGCTCGCCGGCGCCGAGGCCGTCTCCGTCAACGGCCGCCGCCTCACCGCGCTGTCCGCGATCCGCGCCGCCGGCGACGCCATCCTCGTCGACAACCGCCCGCTGGCACCGCCGTACACGGTGCTGGCCATCGGTGACGGCGAACGCCTCCTGGAGCGGTTCCGGGAGAACGCAGACGGCCGCTACCTGGAAGTGCTCCAGGACAACTACGGCATCAGGGCCGGGATCTCCACACGCGACGACCTCCGGCTGCCGGCCGCCACCGGCCTGTCCCTACGCCACGCAGAACCGAAGGAGAACAACCCCTCGTGATCGCCGTACTGGGCCTCGTCGCGGGCATCGTCATGGGCCTGGTGGTCCAGCCCGTGGTGCCGGCGGGCCTGGAGCCGTACCTGCCCATCGCCGTCGTCGCCGCGCTCGACGCGGTCTTCGGGGCGCTGCGGGCCATGCTCGACGGGATCTTCGACGACAAGGTCTTCGTGGTGTCGTTCCTGTCGAACGTCGTCGTGGCCGCCCTGATCGTCTTCCTCGGCGACAAGCTGGGTGTCGGCGCGCAGCTCTCCACGGGCGTCGTGGTCGTCCTCGGCATCCGGATCTTCTCCAACGCCGCCGCCATCCGGCGGCACGTCTTCCAGGCGTGATGCCCGTGTCCGACGAAGCTCCCGCGAACTCCCCGCGCCCCGGCGACCCGCCCGCCGCGTACCC